>CAMLNE010000187.1 GCA_946481265.1 uncultured Panacagrimonas sp.
GTCCTGTCCCGAGATTGAGCGCCTCGGTGCCGCGATCGTCCTTGAGCGCCTGGCGGATCACCGGGAAGAGCGCCACGCATCCCACACCCAGCGCCTGCAGGGCCTCGCACTCGCGCACCAGTTCCTCGAGGTCCAGGCGCGTGACACCCGGCATCGAGGTCACCGGACCCTTGAGCTCGGGTTCGGCGACGAACAGGGGCTGGATCAGTTGCTCGGCGCAAAGGCGTGTTTCGCGCACCATCGCGCGAACCGAGGCGGAATTGCGCAGACGACGCGCGCGGACGGCGGGGAAACGACCCTGGATCAAGATATTGCTCGGCTGCGGACTGGCCCGAATTATATGCCCCATGACTCTTCATCCCGAGTATTCGGAGTTGCTGCGACCGACGATCTTCTTCGGCCTGCTGATCCTGGTCAGCCTGGCCGAGCAGTGGCGTCCGCTGCGCCTGAGCGACCCCCAGCGCCCGGTGCGCTGGCAGGCCAACCTCGGGCTGGTCGCGATCGGCACCTTGATGCTCCTGGTCCTGAAGCTGGGCCTGCTGGGCAGCGCGCTCTGGGCCGAGCAGGCGGACTTCGGCCTGTTCCATCGCGTCGAGGCACCGGGCTGGGTCGAAATCTCGCTGGCCTGGCTGCTGCTGGACCTGGCGTTCTATGCGCAGCATCGCCTGCTGCACGAAATCCGCTGGCTGTGGCCGCTGCACCGCGTGCACCACAGCGACGTCGAATTCGACGTCACCACCGGGCTGCGCTTCCACCCGGGCGAGGTGCTGCTCGCCCAGCTGTTCAAGCTGGGCGTGATCCTGCTGCTCGGCGCCCCCTGGATGGCCGTGCTGCTGTTCGAGATCAGCCTGGCCGCCTTCCTCCCGTTCACCCACGCGAACCTGCGCATGGCGCCAGGTCTCGAACGGAGTCTGCGCGTGCTGTTGGTGACACCGGACATGCACCGCACGCATCACTCCGTCTACCGCGATGAGACGGACTCCAACTACGGCTACGTTCTCAGCCTCTGGGACCGCCTTTTCGGCAGCTACCGGCGCGCTCCCCGGGATGCGCCGCGCCAGATGCGCATCGGATTGCCGGAATTCCGCGTATCCCACCAGCAGACCTTGCGCGCCCTGCTCGCGCAGCCCTTGAAAAGCTAGGGCGCACGCTCATCCTGCGCAGCGGACCGGCGCAGGGCGTGCCGCTATCATCCAGGGGTCCTGGTTCGAACACGCCGAATGGCAGATGCAGAGCACCTGAGGAGCCTGCTGAGCGCGACCGCGCGAGGGGACGAGCGTGCGTTCGCCGAGCTGTACCGTGCGACCAGCCCGCATCTGTACGGTCTGCTGCTGCGTATGCTGCAACGGCGCGATTGGGCCGAAGAAGCGCTGCAGGACTGCTTCGTCAAGATATGGCAGAAGGCCGAAACCTACGAAGCCGACAAGGGCTCCCCGCTGACCTGGCTGCTCAGCGTGGCGCGTTACCGTGCACTCGATCACCTACGCGTGAAGCGACCCGAGGTCGAACTGCCCGAGGGCGACGACCCGTCAAGCCTGCCGCCACTGACGCTGCAGGACGAGTCGCAGGACCCGCTGGCGAGGGCGACCGAGGGCGAAGGCATCGCGCGCATGCGCGCCTGCCTGCGCGAACTTCCCAGCGAGCAGCGCGAGGCCGTGCTGCTCGCGTACTACGAGGGCTATACGCACCAGGAACTCGCGACGCGCATGAATGTGCCGCTGGGCACGGTAAAGAGCTGGGTCCGGCGCGGTCTGGCCCGCCTGCGCGAAGCGCTCGATCGATGACATGAATTACCAATCGACCAAGCTGCGGCAGGCCCTCGCCTCGGAATACGTGGCGGGCACCCTGATCGGTGCCGCGCGCCGGCGCTTCCAGCGCCTGCTGGCCGAAGACCACACGCTGCGCGAGGAGGTGCGCTACTGGGAAGAGCGCTTCGGCGACCTGGGAATCTTTGAGCCCGTGCCGCCACGCGAACTGGTATGGACCGAGATCGAACAGCGCATCCACCAGGTGCCGGGGGACGTGATCCCGATCGTCGCCAAGCGCCAGCGGCGCAGCCTGATGTTCTGGCGCCTGTGGGCTGCCCTCGCCACCGCGGCCAGCGTGGTGCTGGCGGTGATGCTGCTGAGCCTGCAGCAGCAGCGCAAGGACTTTCTGCCGGCCGTGCCTCCCGTGGTCGAGCGCGTGGTCCAGGCACAGGCCTACGTGGCCGCGATCAAGCTTCCGCACGAGGAAGGGCAGTGGACCGTTAGCGTGCTGCCCGATTCGCGCGCTTTGCGGGTGATCGCCAGCCAGCATGCGAATCTCGGTGGGGACCAGGATTACGAGCTCTGGTGGCTGGGTGCCGACGGCGGCGTCACCTCCCTCGGACTGCTGCCGCGCGACGGCGCATGGCAGGTCCTGCTGCCAGCACACCTGCAGGTCAAGGCCACCGGCCGCGTTGCCGTGAGCCTGGAGCAGGCAGGGGGATCGCAGGCCGAGAACGGGCCGAGCGGCCCGATACTGTTGACCACGCCGCTGGTGCCCTCGGTCTAGCTGCTGCCGGCGCGGCCCGGATCGCAAAGCCCGCCGCTATTCGGTCTCCGCCTTCGACGGCCGGCTCGCCAGGTTCTTCACCGCCTGCACCGCCGTTATCTCGCCGGCAATCAGGCGCACCACCTGCTCGGTGATGGGCATGTCCACGCCGGTGCGACGCGCAAGACGCAGGACCTCGGGCGCCGCCTTGATCCCTTCGACCACCTGCTGGATCTCCTCGATGGCCTGCTCGACGGTCCTGCCCTGCGCCAGCAGCAGCCCCATGCGGCGGTTGCGTGACTGGTTGTCGGTACAGGTCAGTACCAGGTCACCCATGCCGGCCAGGCCCATCAGTGTCTCGGGGTCCGCGCCCAGCGCCGCGCCCAGCCGCATGATCTCGGCCAGGCCGCGCGTGATCAGCGCGGCGCGCGTGTTGGCGCCCAGGTTCATGCCGTCGGCGATGCCGACCGCGATCGCCATGACGTTCTTGGCCGAGCCGCCGATCTCCACGCCGACCACGTCGTCCGAGGTATAGGCGCGAAAGCCATCGCCGTGCAGCGCCTGCGCGATCAGGTCGGCGAAGGCCGGGTTGCGTGAGGCAACCGTCACGGCGGTAGGCAGGCCCAGACCCATTTCGCGGGCGAAGGTCGGGCCCGAGATCACCGCCAGCGGCCGCGCCTCGCCCAAGACGTGGGCGACCACCTCGTGCACGAGGCGGCCGGTGCCCGGTTCGAGTCCCTTGGATGCGCAGGCCAGGCCCTGCTCCGGATTCAGCAGGGGCGCGATGCGCTCCAGGGTCTCGCCGAGCGCATGGCTGGGGACAACGACCAGCAGGTGCGCCGATCCTTGCACGGTCGCTTCCAGATCGCCCGTGGCGGTCAGCGCCGTCGGGAAATGGCAGTCCGGCAGGTAGCGCGCGTTGACGCGCGCCAGCTGCATCGCCGCCAGTTCCCGCGCATTGCGGCCCCAGAGCAGCGTCGGCGTGCCGCGGCGCGCCAGCTGGATCGCCATGGCCGTGCCGTAGGAACCCGCGCCGAGCACTCCCAGGCCGATCACCGTGCGGTCCTCAGTGCTGCGCAGCCGCCGTGGGATCCAGGATGACCTTGCCGCCCTCGGCGCGCTGGCGGTTCAGGTGGTCCAGGTACATCGCCTCGAAATTGATCGGCTGCAGCAGCAGCTGCGGAAAGCCCGCCTTCTGCACGAAGTCGCATACGGCCTCGCGAGCGAACGGGAACAGCAGGCTCGGACAGTAGCCGCCCAGCACGGCGCCGCGCTCCGCGTTGTTGGCGAAGCCGCGCACCAGGAAGATGCCGCCCTGCTGCACCTCGACCAGGAACACGGTGTCGTCACCCGACTTGGCGGTGACGGTCACGGTCAGCACGAGGTGGAAATGATCCTGTTCCAGCGCACTGGTCTGCGTGGCGACGTTGACGTCGATCTGCGGCTGCACGTTGCTGCTGAACACCTGCGGCGCCCCGGGCACCTCGATGGAAGCGTCCTTGACGTAGATCTTCTGCAGCAGCACCTGGCGGTTCGGGTTCTGACCCGCGGGATCGGGGGTGCCGGCAGCGGTGCCTTGTTCGGCCATGCGTATTCTCGTCTCGGTGGGAAGCCGGCCGTGCCGGCGGCCCGCAAGGATAACGCGGCGCCGGGCGCCGATCAGCCGCCCGCCAGCAGCGAGTCCAGCTTGCCCGCCCGATCCAGGGCGGAGAGATCATCGAAGCCACCCACGTGCGTCTGCCCCACGAAGATCTGTGGCACCGTGCGCCGCCCGCTGATGCGCGTCATCTCCGCGCGCAGCGTCGGGTCGTCGTCGACGCGGATCTCCTCGTAGCGCACACCCTTGCTCTCGAGCAGGCGCTTGGCCATCGAGCAGTAGGGGCAGAACAGGGTGCTGTAGACGCGGACCGGGGACATGGACGTGGCCCCTTACTTCGCCGTCACCGGAAGATTGCTCTGCATCCAGCCGTTGATGCCGCCGCGGATGGGATAGGCCTCGGTGAAGCCCAGCTTGCGCAGCTTGTTGGCCGCCTCCACGCTGGAGCCGCCGAGGGCGCAGTAGAGCAGCACCGGGCGCGACTTGTCCTTGCTCAGCTCCCCGGCGCGCTCCTCGATCTTGGCCAGCGGGATGTTGATCGCGTTGAGCAGATGCCCCTTCTTGAAATCCCCCGAGGGACGCAGATCGACGATCACCGGTTCACGATCGTTGATGATGCGCACCGCCTCCAACGGGCCCAGGCGCTTGCCCCCGGTGACATTGCCATGCACCTCGTTGGCGACGATGAAGAGCATGACCGTTCCCAGGGCTGCGAACAGCGCCAGGTGGTTGCCGAAGAATTCGATGAACTGCTGCATGGAAGGGGGAAGGATTTGGGCGAACACCCGTCAAAAGCGTGCGGTGAAGAAGCTGCGAAGGATGCGCCGGGCGTGACACCATCGCGTATGCCGATTATCGCATCGCGTCTCCCGGGGCTCCAGACGCTGCTGATCATTGCCCTGCTATTGCTTGCAAACCTCGTGCCCTGGGCCGGCGCGGCGTCGGACGAAGCACGTCGAGAGGCCGAGCTCAAGCAGCTGCGCGAACGGATCTCCGAGCTGGATCGGGAACTGGCCCGCGACCGCCGCAGCCAGGATTCGCTGAGCCGCCGGATCGAGGCCGCCGAGCAGGACCTTTCACAGGGCGCCAGCCGCCTGCGCAAGGCCGAGGCCGCGGTCGAGACCCAGACCCGCGAAGTCGAGCGCGCACAGCAGGCGCGCGAGACCGCCGAGGCCCAGGTCACGGGCCGCCGCGAAAATCTGGCCAGGGCGCTGCGCGCGCACTACATGGCCGGCAGTCCGGGCCGAGTCCAACTGCTGTTCCGGCTCGACGAGGTGGCTGCGCTGGATCGCCTCGACACCGACGCGGGCGCGGTCGCCCGCGCCCTGCAGAAGCGCCTGGAAGACCTGTACGCGACCATCGAGCAGCTTCGCCTCGCGGAGCAGGTGCTGACGCAGGAACGCGAGTCGCTCGCCCGCCATCAGGAGGAGTCGCGCGAGGCGCTGGCGATGCTCAAGGCCGCCCAGGCGCAGCGGCGTGAAAAGCTCGACGAACTGGCCCGCCGGGGCAGCGACCGCGCGGCCGAGCTGGCGCGCGCACGCGCCGAGCAGGGCCGCGTGGAGAAGCTGCTGAGCGAATTGCGCCGCGCGCTGCGCGATTCGCCCATGAAGTTCGAGCGCGGCAAGCCGTTCAAGGCACAGCGCGGACGCCTGCCATGGCCGCTCAAGGGTCCGCTGCTCGCGCGTTTCGGCACGCCCAAGGGGGATGGACCGATGACCTGGAGCGGCTGGTGGATCAAGGGTGAAGCCGGCGCTCCGGTGCGCGCGGTGGCCGACGGACGGGTGGTCTATGTCGGCCGCATGCAGCGCTACGGCCTGCTGGTCATCCTCGACCACCCGGGCCAATACCTGTCCCTGTATGGCCATGTGCAGGAAGCGGAGGTGGAAATCGGGGAGGTGGTGAGCGCGGGCTCGCGCCTGGCGGCGGCCGGCAACAGCGGCGGCCACGACCAGAACGGGGTCTACTTCGAGATCCGCGAAGGAACCAATGCGGTGGATCCGCGTTCTTGGCTGGCGCCCTGATAGATTCGAAGCACTGGGCGATCACGAAATATCAGAAAGATGAGGGTGGAGGACATGAGGTTGCGGCTGCTCTGCGTGATGCTGCTGGCCTGCGCGCCGGCAATGGCGAAGGTTCCCGAGTCGGACGCCGGGCAATTGCACACGCGCCTGACGCCGCTGGGCGGCGAGCGCGCGGGCAATGAGGACGGAACGATCCCCGAGTGGCGCGGCGGCCTGACGGCTGCGCCTCCCTGCTATTCGCCGGGTGCGCGCTACTGCGATCCGCACGCCGAGGATCGCCCTTATGTGACGATCACGGCCGGGACGCGCGAAGAGTGGCGCGACTACCTTTCCGCCGGACACCTCGCGATGCTCGAAAACCATCGCAAGACCTACCGCATGGAGCTCTACCCCGCTCGGCGCAGCTTCGCCAACCCGCCCGCGGTGTACGAGGCGGCCTACCAGAACGCGCTCAAGGCCACCCTCGCCCCCACCGGCAAGGCGGTGCGCGACGCCAGCATCGCCGTGCCCTTTCCCATTCCGAAGGACGGTCTCGAGGTGATCTGGAACCACAAGCTGCGCTGGCGTGGAACCGGCTACTCGCGCGGGCTGACCCAGGCCTCGGTGACGCCCTCGGGCGAGGCACACCTGGTGTCGATGCGCGAGGACGCGGACTTTCCCTATGCGCGCGGCGAATTGACCGAAGACGGCATCGCCCAGCAGTGGCTGTGGGTCGTTCTCCAGCCCGAGCGCCTGCATGGCTTCCTGATGCTGGTGAAGGATTCGCTGGACGAGGATGCCGTGCAGACGGCCGGCTGGAAGCAGCAGCCGCTCGAGGGCGGGCCGCGGCGCCTGCGGCGGGCCAAGAATTTCGGCTTCGACGGCCCCGCGATGCTGTCCGACGATCTGCGCTTCGAGGATCAGCTCGACACCTTTTTCGGCAGCCCCGAGCGCTACATCTGGCGCGTGGTCAAGCGACGCGAGATGGTGGTCCCATACAACAGCTACGCGCTGCATTCGGGACGTCAGACGCTGCGCGACCTGATTCGTCCCGGTCACATGGATCCGACCCTGGCCCGTTACGAGCTGCACCGCGTCTGGGTCGTCGAGGCCACGCTCAAGCCCGGCGCCCTGCACCGGCACAAGCGACGCACGCTGTACTTCGACGAGGACAGCTGGCAGCTGCTGATGGTCGATCTCTACGATCGCAGTGATCGCCTCTGGCGCTTCCAGGAAGTCCACCCGCTGATGGCCTATGACCGTGGCGTGATGTTCCCGGCGCTCGAGGTCCAGTACGACCTCGACTCCTCGCGCTACCTGCTGCTGGGCCGGGACGAGAACGATGCGGAACGCACGGAAACCGGCTTCGATCCGGAGCACTTCACGCCCTCGGGGGCGCGCAAGTCCGCACCGCAGTGAGGCGCCAGCGGGACGGGTATGATGCCGGGCACCTGCTGCAACCGGTCGTAGGTATGCCGATCAGACTGCTCCGTGGAGTTGCGCTGGCCCTGCTGCTGCTGCCCGCGCTGGCGTCGGCGCAGACCAGCGTCTACCGCTGGGTCGATGCATCCGGACAGGTGCACTTCAGCCAGACCCCACCGCCAGGCGGGCGGGACTACGACCTGATCAAGGGCGGACGCGCCACTCCACCGACGCCCGATCCCGGGCCCGGTGACGTCACCGCAGATGCGCAGGACGATCAGCGCGCCCGTGAGCGACGCTTCCTCGAGGAAGCGGAGGCCGAGCGCAAGGCCAAGGCCGAGCAGAAGGAAAAGGAGAAGACGGAGCGGGCGCAGGCGGAGCAGAAATGCACGGCCGCACGTGAGCGCGTGACCTTCCTCGAAGAGCGCACCGCACGACGGCTGGTCATCAAGGCAGACGATGGCAACTACGCGCGCATGCCGGAGGACGAATTCCTCGAGCGGCTCGAGGCGGCCCGCAAGGACGTCGCGGAACACTGCCGCTGAGATCAGCCGTGCAGAACTCGCGGGGCGAAGCCAGCCTGATCGTCGGCTGCGGTGACCTGGGCCTGCGCGTGGCGCGCCAGCTGCGCCAACGCGGGTCGCCCGTGCAGGGTGTCGTGCGTACGGATGGGTCCGTCGCCCGCCTGGCTGCCCAAGGCATTCCGGCCCGCGCGCTCGACCTGGATTCCGAGCCCCTCAGCATGGCAGGCGCGGACCTGGTGTACTGGTTTGCGCCGCCGCCCGCGCAGGGCCAGACCGACCC
>CAMLNE010000188.1 GCA_946481265.1 uncultured Panacagrimonas sp.
GCGATCCGCCTCGTCGCGGATCAGGCGGCCCGCCCCCTGCCGCAGGCTCATGATCGCTTCCGGCAACTGCACATCCACGAACGGATTACCGCCACGCCGGCGCAGCGCCTCCAGCCGCGCGTCGTACACCGGATCGCCGGGGGAGGCGAACGGCAGCTTGTCGATGATGACCAGTCGCAGCGCACGTCCCTTGACGTCGACGCCCTCCCAGAAGCTCTGGGTGCCGACCAGCACCCCGTCGCCGCTCTGCGCGAAGCGCGCCACCAGGCGCGCCCGATCGTCCTCGCCCTGCACGAACAGCGGCTGCCGCAGCTGGGTGCGCAGGCGTTCGGCGATCATGCGCAGTGCGCGATGACTGGTGCACAGGACGAAGGCACCGCCTCCGGAGGCCTCGATCAGCTCGACGCACAGGCCGGCGACGCGCTCCGGGTAGTCGGGCGCACTCGGCTCGGGCAGGCCTTCCGGCAGATGCAGGCGCGCCTGGCTGGCGTAGTCGAACGGGCTTTCCAGCGCCAGGGCACGCGCGTCATCGACGCCGATCTGGCGACGGAAATGATCGAAATCCCCCGCTGCCGACAGCGTCGCCGAGGTCATGATCCAGGCCCCGGGATGCGCGGCGAAGACGCGGCCGAAGCCCTGCCCCAGGTCCAGCGGCGTGGCGTGCATCGAGCCCCCGCGCCCCTGCGGCTCGGTCCAGCGCACCTGGTCCTCGTCCTCGCGCGCCGTGCAGATGGACAGGCGCGCACGGACCTGCGCCGCGCGTTCGCACAGGGCATCGAGCGCCGCGCTGCGCTCGCGGCAGGCTTCGAGCTCGGCGCACAGCACATCGAGAGCCTCGCCGACCGCCTCGACGACCGGTGCCGCGTCGCGGGTGCGCAGGAACTCCTCGGTGGCGATCCGCGTGCCGAGCTGGGCCAACCGTCCTTCGAGCTGGATCACGGGCGATGCGAGCGCCGTCGCCGCCAGGTGCAGGTCCGGCACGTCGCCCTGTTCGGCGGCGGCCCTGAGCGCATCGTCGCCCAGATCGCGCAGCTGGCGGCTCGACAGCCGCGTGCCGAAGAACTGTCCGGCCAGCTCCGGCAGCTGGTGCGCCTCGTCGACGATCACGGCATCGGCGCCCGGCAGGATCTCCCCGAACCCTTCCTCCTTGAGCAGCACATCGCTGAGCAGGACGTGGTGGTTGACCACCACCAGGTCGGCGCCCATGGCGGCACGCCGCGTCCTGACCACGAAACAGGAGCCGAAATCCGGGCATTTCGCGCCCAGGCAGTTGTCGGCGGTGGAGGTGATCTGGTGTCGCAGGCGCTCGTCCTCGACCAGCCGGCCAAGCTCGGCCACCTCGCCGCGCTCGGTGCCATGCGACCAGCGTTCGACCTGCACGAGCCGCTCGTCCAGCATGCGCCGGCCGGCTGCAGCGGCATCCTGCCCGGCCCGCTTCATGCGGTACACGCACAGGTAGTTGCTGCGCCCTTTCAGCATCGCGGTGCGCGCCGGCACCCGCAGCGCATCCAGCAGGCGCGGCAGATCACGCTCGAACAGCTGGTCCTGCAGGTTCTTGGTGCCGGTGGAGATGATCACGCGGCGGCCGGCCACCAGCGCCGGCACCAGGTACGCGAAGGTCTTGCCGGTGCCGGTTCCCGCCTCGATCAGGCGCAGATCGGCCTGCGCGAACGCGGCATTGACCTCGGCTGCCATGCGCGCCTGCACCGCGCGCGGCGTGAATCCCCGAATGGATTGCGCGAGCGGCCCTTCGGGCCCGAACAGGAACTCGAGGTCAGCCTCCACCCAGGGCGCGCTCGAGCTCGTCAACGCGGGCGCGGGCCTGCAAGGCGCCGATCGAATCGCCCTTGGCCTCCATTGCGCGCGCGACCGTCTTCCAGTTCTCCAGCTCGACGTACGGATTCCCGCGCGCCAGGCTGGTGGACTTGCGAGCCACCGAGATCGCCTGGTCGAACTGCTGCTGGTCGAGGTAGACCATGGCCAGGGCCGACCACACGAAGTAGTTGCGCGGTTCGATGCGCTGCGCCCGCTCCAGCTGCGAGGCGGCCAGGTCGAGCTGCCCCTGCGAGCGCGCCGTTGCTGCCTGGCGCATCAGTGCCACCACCGCCTGTCCGCTGATCGATTCCGCGCTGCGCGGCTGATTCTGCGGCGGCGACTGCGACGGCTCGATCGGAATCGGTTCGGCCGACCCGGGCAGCGGCAGCGTCGGCACAGGACTGGCCGGCGGCGTCGTGACCACCGGCGGGGGCGGCGGCGGATAGGGCCAGGTGCTCTCGCGCGTGCCGGTGGACGAGGCGCAGGCATTGAGCAGCAGGGCCGCCATCAGCAAGGCGCCGAAGCGCAGGCTCATTCGAAGATCTCCCGCAACCAGTCGAGCGGTGCGCGCACCGCGGCGTTCGCGCAGGGCGCGTACTCCGTCGGCGCTCGCCCACGCAGATAGGGTAGCAAGACCACGCTCTGACAACCCTCGTCCGCTTTCAGGCCGGTGTAGGTATCGGTCAGCTGCTCCTCGACATCCGGCGGCGGGAGCATGTCGAGACCGCGCACCTCCAGGTCCTTCATGACGCCCGTCCACAGCACCAGGGCGCCGGACGAGCCGGTGAAGCCCATCGACTTGTAGTCGTCGCGCCCCATCCACACGACGGCAACGCGGTCGGCGCTGAAGCCGGCAAACCAGGAATCGCGCAGGTCGTCGGTGGTGCCGGTCTTGCCGGCCAGGGCCGTGCCGGGCGGGACCGCGGACAGCGCCGCCCGGCCGGTGCCGAGACTGATGACCTTGGTCAGCGCCCAGTTGATCAGGTAGGTCGGTCCCTCGGGCAGGGTCTGCTGCACCTTGATCGGGTAGCGGCTGAGCGCCGTGCCCTCCTTGGTGGTGACGCTGCGGATCGCGGACAGCTTGCTCTGGTAGCCGCCGGCCGCCAGCGTGCCGTACATCTGCGCCACGTCGAGCGGGGCAATGTCCACCGCACCGAGGAACACGCTGGGCACCGGCTGGGCATCGCCGCGATAGCCGGTGGCCTTCATGGTTTCCAGCACGCTGGCCGCGCCTACCTCGAGACCGACGCGGACAGTCGGCAAGTTGTAGGACTTTGCCAGCGCCATGTACAGCGGCTGCGGGCCGTGCAGCTTGTGGTCGTAGTTCTTGGGCGCCCATGTCTGCCGATTGGGCAGCTTCAACTCGATGGGTTCGTCGTCGATGATCGAGTGCAGGCTGAAGCGATCGGGCTGACGATGCAGTGCGGTCAGATAGACGAAAGGCTTGGCCAGCGAGCCGATCGAGCGCCGTGAGTCCAGCGCCCGGTTGAACCCGGCGTAACGGAATTCGCGGCCGCCGACGATGGCCAGGACCTCGCCGCCGTCGACGCTGGTGATCACGCCCGCCGTCTGCAGTGTCCCTTCCTTGAGCTTGCGGCCTTTCTCCAGCTTGGCCAGACCTTCGGAGAGATTGCGCTCCAGAACCTCCTGCGCGCTGGGGTCCAGGGTGGTGAAGATGCGCAGACCCTCGTTGGTCAGATCGCTGTCCTGGTACTGGCCCTTGAGCTGGCGTCGCACCAGGTCGACGAAGGCGGGATAGCGCTCCACGCTGCCGCCGCTGCCTCCCGCCACCCCCAGCGGCTCGGCCACGGCAGCCACGTATTCCTCTTCCGTGATGAGGTTCTCGTCGCGGAAGACCTTGAGCACCAGATCCCGGCGCGTCTTGGCACGCTCCGGATTTCGTCGCGGGTTGTAATACGAGGTGCCCTTGGCAACACCCACCATCAAGGCGATCTCGTGGGTGCGCAGCTCGGTGACCGGCTTGTTGAAGTAGTACCGGCTACCCAGGCCGAAACCGTGCACGGCGCGATCGCCGTCCTGGCCAAGGTGGATCTCGTTCAGGTAGGCCTCGAGGATCTCGTCCTTGCTGTAGTGCGCCTCGAGCAGCAGCGCCATCAGCACTTCCTTGGCCTTGCGCCGCCAGTCGCGGTTGCTGGTCAGGAAGAAATTCTTGACCAGCTGCTGGGTGATGGTGGATGCGCCCTGCACCACCCTGCCGGCCTGCAGGTTGGCCACGGCCGCCCGCAGGATGCCGCGGATGCTGATGCCGAAATGGTCGTAGAACCCCCGATCCTCCACCGCGACGAGGCCCTTGCGCAGCAGCTCCGGGACCTCGTCCTGGCGTACCAGGACACGGTCCTCGCTCTGGCTGCGCGGGTAGATGCTGCCGATCAGCATCGGGTCGAGCCGGACGATGTCGCGCGGTGCGTCGGCCTCCAGGTCCATGATCCCGGCAATGCCGGCATCGTCCATCTTCACGGAGATCTTGTATTCCGGCTGCGGGCCGTCCCAGAACTCGAAGGCACGCACCTCGATGTCGATGCGGTTCTGGCCGGCCACGAAGGTCCCCGGACCCGACAGCGTCCCGGCCGGGCGGTAGCCCAGGCGCTCGAGCTCGTGCCGCAGGTCGGCGGCGCTCAGGTTGCGGCCGGGGTAGAGATCCTGGGCCGCGGCATAGACCTGGGCCGGCAAGGCCCAGCGGCTGCCGGCGAAACGGCTGCGGATTTCCTCGTCGAGCTTGATCAGATAGCCGGACAGCAGCAGGCCACCCACGCTCAGGCCAATTACGACGGCCAGCAGGAGGAGCCAGAGGGTCCGTCGCAGCAGGGAGGAGGACGAGCGCGCCATTTAAGCGCGCGATGATACCGGCACGCGCAGGACGATGGGGGCGCCGATGTACCGGCCGGGCGCCGGTCGGTTGGCTTATCGGTCGCCCAGCACCTCGCGCTCCATTTCCTCGATCGAGCTGTGGCGCACGTCCTTGCCGCGGACGAAGTAGATGACGTATTCGGCGATGTTCTTGGCGTGATCGCCGATGCGCTCGAGGGCTCGCACACACCAGATCAGGTCGATCACGCGGCGGATCGCGCGCGGCTCCTCCATCATGTAGGTGATGCACTGGCGCATCAGCGCCTCGTACTCGCGGTCGATCTTGACGTCGTCGCGCACCGTGGAAAGCGCGGCCTCGGGATCCATGCGGGCAAAGGCGTCCAGGGCGGAACGCACCATCTGCGAGACCTGCCGCGACAGGTGCTCGGTCTCCATCATGTGGTGGTTCAGCCGCTCCTGGCGCGACAGGTCGCGCGCCATCTGCGCGATCTTGTGCGCCTCGTCCCCCATGCGCTCGAGGTCGGTGATGGTCTTGACCACCGCGTAGACCAGTCTGAGGTCCGAGGCAGTGGGCTGGCGCAACGCCAGGATGCGGGAGCACTCGTCGTCGATCAGCAACTCGAGCTGGTCGACCTTGTCATCGTTGGCGCGAACTTGCTCGGCCAGATCCCCGTCCAGTTCCATCAGCGCACGGGTGGCGTCCACGATCTGCTGCTCGACCAGCCCTCCCATGGCGAGAACGCGCTGGCGTACGTCTTCGAGTTCGGCGTTGAACGCGCTGGAGATGTGGGATTTGTAGCCGGGAGTGCTCATGGATGCGTCCGGAAATCTGGAGTCGGAAATCGGGAACCGGGAATCGGGAATCGGAAAACCGCGAGTCGGGAATCGGTCCGGGAGAGATTCGGCCTGCGTATCGCCGGATCGCCCTCTACGAAGCCCGCCTCGCCAATCCCATTGCTGCCTTAACCGTAACGACCGGTGATGTAGTCCTCGGTCTGCTTTCTCGAGGGTTTGGTGAAGACCTGGTCCGTGTTGCCGTACTCGATGAGATCGCCCACGTACATGAACGCGGTGTAGTCGCTCACCCGCGCCGCCTGCTGCATGTTGTGGGTCACGATCACGATCGTGTAGTCCTTCTTCAGCTCGTTGATCAGCTCCTCGACCTTCAGGGTCGAGATCGGATCGAGCGCCGAGCAGGGTTCGTCGAGCAGGATGACATCCGGGTGGATGGCGATTGCACGCGCGATCACCAGGCGCTGCTGCTGGCCGCCCGACAGGCCCAGGGCGGAATCGTCGAGGCGATCCTTGGCCTCCTCCCACAGCGCGGCGCCCTTGAGCGCCCATTCCACGGCCTCGTCGAGCACCCGCTTCTTGTTGATGCCGGCCAGGCGCAGTCCGTAGGCCACGTTCTCGTAGATCGACTTGGGGAAGGGATTGGGCTTCTGGAACACCATGCCCACGCGGCGGCGCAGCATCGCGATGTCGACATCGCGATCGTAGATGTTCTTGCCGTCGAGCCGGATCCCGCCGGTGACGCGACAGCCGTCGATCAGGTCGTTCATGCGATTGAAGCAGCGCAGCAGCGTCGACTTGCCGCAGCCTGAGGGCCCGATGAAGGCGGTGACCTTCTTCTGCGGAATCCGCATGGTCACGCCCTTGAGCGCCTTCTTGTCGCCGTAGAACAGGTCGAGATTATCGACTTCCAGGGCAATGGATTCGTCTTCGAGCTTCACGCCTGCACGCTCTCGCTGCATGGACTCGATATCGATGCCATGCGTGATCTGGGTCCTATCCTGTACACCGGTCATGAGGGGATTGTCCAAGAGGGGCTGCAGTTTCGGGTGATATCCGTGAACGGGGAGTTGCTCAGCTCTCGAGCGCCTTGTAGCGCTCGCGCAAGCGGTTGCGGATACCGATGGCCGTGAGATTCAACGCGATGATCACCAGCACCAGCAGGAAGGCCGTCGCGTACACGAGCGGGCGAGCGGCCTCGACATTGGGCGACTGGAAGCCCACGTCGTAGATGTGGAATCCAAGGTGCATGAACTTGCGGTCGAGGTGCAGGAACGGCGCATTGGTATCCAGCGGCAGGCTGGGCGCCAGCTTGACCACGCCGACCAGCATCAGGGGAGCCACCTCGCCCGCCGCGCGCGCGATGGCCAGGATCAGGCCGGTCATCATTGCCGGCGACGCCATCGGTAGCACCACGCGCCACAGCGTCTCGGCCCGCGTTGCCCCCAGTGCCAGGCTGGCCTCGCGGATCGAGCGGGGAATGCGCGAAAGACCCTCCTCGGTCGCCACGATCACCACCGGCAGGGTCAGCAGGGCGAGCGTCAGCGAGGCCCAGAGAATGCCCGGCGTGCCGAATGTCGGCGAAGGCAGGCCCTCGGCGTAGAACGCCTCGTCGATGCTCGTGCCGACCACGTACACGAAGAAGCCGAGGCCGAACATGCCGTACACGATCGAGGGGACGCCTGCGAGGTTGTTGACCGCGATGCGGATGATCTGCGTCACCGGCCCCTGCTTTGCATACTCGCGCAGGTACAGCGCCGCCAGCACGCCGAAAGGCATGACCACCACCGACATGATCATCACCATCATCACGGTGCCGAAGATCGCCGGGAAGATGCCGCCCTCGGTATTGGCCTCGCGCGGATCCTCGGATACGAATTCCCAGATCTTGGAGCAGAAGAAACCCAGCTTGGAAAACAGCCCCATCGCATTGGGTCGATATCCCCGCATCACCTTCTCCAGCGGGACTTCCACCTCCTTGCCGTCCACCGTCTTCATCACCAGCGCGTCACGCGACAACTCGGAACGCACCGCGTCCAGCTCCTGCCGCAGGTTCTCGTACTCCCTGTCCTGTTCCTTGCGCCGATCGTCCAGCCGGGCGTACTCGGCCGGGTGACTCTCGCGGGTCTTGCCATCGAGCTGGAGGCGACGCTCGGCGAGGCGGATCTGCTCGATGCGGTAGTTGATTGCACCGATGTCCTTCTTCTCGATGCCCTGGATCTTCTCGCGCAGCCCATTGGCCCGGTCCTGCAGCGGCCGGTAGGCCTCCCAGGCCTGCGCGCCGCTGGCGATGACCTTGCCGTCGGTCTTGACCGCTTCCAGGAAGCCATGGAAGTTGCCCCATTCCATGCGCTCGAGCACCACCGCGTCGTCGGGATAGCTGCGCTCCACGAGCCAGTCCGACAGCACCGGCCGGAAATCGGCACCGAGGAGATCGCGGTTGGCCACCTTGAGCAGCAGGCGGTCGTAGAGCAGCTGGGCCTCGTCGACCTTGAGTCCGGCGTCCTTGAGGCGGGTGCTGGTCACCTCTTCCGTGCTGCGGATCTCGGCAAGGATGGGTTGCATCTCCTCGCCCGGCGCGACATAGCGCGCCTGGACCACGTCGGCCGGCCAGAAGTGCGGCAGGCCGCGCGCGGCCGTCAGCACCAGCAGCGCGAGCGTGACCATGAAGGCCACGGAGATCGCCGCAGCCGTCAGCCACACCCAGGGTGAACCGGACTTCACATAGGCGCGCATGCCCTGGGTGTCGCGCGCGAGCAGCGACCTGGGCATTGCCGCCGCGATTTCTTCTGCGCTGTTGGTCATAGCGAGCTGTATTTCCTGCGCAGACGGTTACGCACCACCTC
>CAMLNE010000189.1 GCA_946481265.1 uncultured Panacagrimonas sp.
GAATGCCTGGCCAAGCCGGATAAACTCCGGGCCTCGACACCGCAACCCGCCCGCGCAGAAGCCCCTCGAGCGCGCTCGCGAAGAACACAGGAACACCATGGAATATCTCGTCAAGAGCAGCACTCCCGAAAAGCGCCGCAGCGGTTGCGTCATCGTCGGCATCCACGAGCGTCGCAAGCCCAGTGCCGACGCAGCCCTCATCGACAAGGCCTCCGGCGGTGCCCTGGCCGCACTCATGCGCCGCGGTGACATGGACGGCAAGCTCGGCCAGACCCTGCTTCTGCACGATGTGCCCGGCACGGCGGCGGATCGCGTGATGCTGGTGGGCCTGGGCAGCGAGCAGGGCCTGGACGATGCCGCCTATCGCAAGCTGATCGCGGCCAGCGCGCGCGCCTTGCGCGCCACCGGCGCGGTGGAAGCCACCAGCTACCTGACGCGCCTGGCCGTCAAGGGTCGCGGGCCGCGCTGGAACGTGCAGCAGGCCGCCCTGGTCACGCAGGCCGAGTACTACCGTTTCGATGAGTGCCGCGGCGACGCCGCCCGTGCCGACCTGCCGCAGTACAAGCTCGAACGCCTGGGCTTCGATGTTGCCGGCCGCGACGCGCTCGCTGCCGGCGAGGCCGGCCTGCGCGAGGCGCTGGCGATCGGCGCCGGCCAGCGCTTCGCCAAGGACCTCGGCAACCTGCCCGGCAACCTGTGCACGCCCAGCCACCTGGCCGACGCGGCACGCAAGCTCGGCGGCGGTGGCGAGCGCGCGGCGGTGAAGGTCAAGGTGATCGAGGAGGCCGAGATGAAGCGGCTCGGCATGGGTTCGCTGCTGTCCGTGTCGCGCGGCTCGCGCGAACCGGCCAAGCTGATCGTGCTCGAGTACCTGAAGGGCAAGAAGGGCGACAAGCCGATCGCGCTGGTCGGCAAGGGCCTGACCTTCGACGCCGGCGGCATCAGCATCAAGCCCGCTGCGGCCATGGACGAGATGAAATTCGACATGTGCGGCGGCGCCGCGGTGCTGGGCACCTTCAAGGCGGTGGCCGAGCTCAAGCTGCCGATCAACCTGGTCGGCGTGGTCGCGGCCTCCGAGAACCTGCCCGACGGCGCGGCCAACAAGCCCGGCGACGTCGTCACCAGCATGGCCGGTCTCACCATCGAGATCCTCAACACCGATGCCGAGGGACGCCTGATCCTCGCCGATGCGCTGACCTACACCGAGCGCACCTTCGACCCGGCGATCTGCATCGACATGGCCACGCTTACCGGCGCCTGCGTGGTCGCGCTGGGCTCCTATCCGAGCGGCCTGTTCTGCAACACGCCGGCCCTGGCCCGTGCACTGAACAGTGCCGGCGAGCAGATCGGCGACCGTGTCTGGGAGATGCCGATGTGGTCCGACTACGACGATCACATCAAGAGCGAGTGCGCGGACATCGCCAACATCGCGACCAAGGGCGCCCGCGAGGCCGGCGCCACCATCGGCGCGATCTTCCTGCAGCGCTTCGCGCGCAAGATGAAGTGGGCGCACCTGGATATCGCGGGCACCGCCTGGACCGGCAAGAAGTCGACCGGGCGCCCGGTGCCGCTGCTCGTGCAGTACCTGATCAACACCCTGCCCAAAAAGCAGGCGGAGTGAGACCGATGCTGCCTTCCGGCTGCGCCGGCGCATGACGCGCGTCGACTTCTACCTGCTGTCCGCCGCGGCGGCCGGCGGCGCCGTCGGTGCAGTCTGCCGGCTGTGCGAAAAGGCGGTCGGCGCCGGCAAGCGGCTCTACCTGCACACGCCCGACCCGGCATTGGCCGAGGAGGTGGACGGCGCGCTGTGGAGTTTCCGCCAGGGCGGCTTCATCGCGCACGAGCGGCATGCCGGAGCGCCGATCGAGGACCCGCCGCCGCCGGTGCTGATCGGGCATGCCGAGGCGCCGCCGTCGCATCGCGACGTGCTGATCAACCTCGGCCTGGACGTCCCGGGCTGGTTCTCCAGCTTCGAGCGCGTGCTCGAAGTGGTGCCCGAGGACGCCGAGCTGCGCGCCCGCTCGCGCGAGCGCTTCCGCTTCTACCGCGAGCGTGGCTACGAGCTGAACACCTTCGAGCAGACCGCCGACGGCGGCTGGCAGGCGCGCTGAAGGCCGTTTCGCCGGGTCAGTAGCCCGGCCGGTTCATGAAGCGTGGCGGCGCCGTGTCCTGCTTCGGCGCCGTGTCCTGCTTCGGCGGCGCGGCCGGCTTCGGCGGCTCGCCGGCAGCGGTCGCGGGCGACGGCACGGAATCGCCGGCATCCGCGGCAGCCGGCGTCCCCACCACCTTGCCGGTCGGTGACCAGGCGCGCGCGCTGACCTGGAACTGCATGCTCGGCAGGGGCATGCTGCCCGCGCCCACCGCCGACCAGGCCGGGCGATGCTCGCCGAAGGCCTCGTTCTTGCCGTCGATGGTGGTGTTGAACTGTTCCATGTCGAGCTGCCAGGTGGTGATCTCCACCACCTCGTCCATCCGCGCGCCCGCCGCTTCGAGCACCATCTTCAGGTTCGTGAAGGCGGCGCGGACCTGGTCGGGATAGGCCTCGGGGAAGCCGCGCTTCTGGATATCGAAGCCGGGAATCGCCGAGGTGGTCACCCAGGGCCCGACCCGCACGACTTGCGAGTAGCCGAACAGCTCGGAGACGAACTCGGTGCCGGCGGGCACGACGTACTGCGGCGTCGGGGGCGGCGGCGGTGCCGGCGGCGACATCGCGCAGGCAGGCAGCAGGCTCAGCGGCAGCAGGCGCAGGACTCGGAACATGGTCGGTCTCCTCCTCGACGAGGACGCAACCTTAGCCAATCAGCAGGAACCACAGCGGCGCGCTGACGAACGAGAGCAGCACCCCCATGCCGGTGACCAGCGCAACCAGCTCCGGATCCAGGCGATGTTCCTGCGCGAGGATTCCCGCGGTGACCATCGGACCCTGCGCGGCCTGCAGCACGCCCGCCGTCATCGGGATGCCGTTCACGCCCAGGCCCAGCGCCAGCAGCAAGGCCGCCAGGGGCGCCAGCAGCAGCTTCCAGGTCAGGCCCACCGCGATCAGGCGTCCGCGACCACGCAGCGCGCCGACCTGGAATACCAGGCCCACCGAGAACAGCGCCAGCGGCGTCAGCGTGTCGCCCAGCCGGCGCAGCACCAGCGAGATCGCCTGCGGCCAGTCGCCGAACAGCAGGCGCACGGCCAGGGCCACCAGCAGGGCGATGAAGGGCGCGAAGCGCAGCAGGCGCAGCGCGATGTCGCGCGGCTCCACGCGATCGCCCGCGTAGTACGAGGCCAGCGCCACGCCGACCACCGACAGCGCCACGAAACTGCCGAGCTGGTCGGCGATCAGCGCCGCACCCAGCGCCTCGGGTCCGGCCAGGGCCTGGATCATCGGCAGGCCGACGAAGGCCGTATTGCCCAGGCCGCAGGTCAGCACCAGCGCGCCGATGCTGCTGCGGCTCCAGCCCAGCCGCCGGCCGGCCAGCGGGATCAGCAGCGCGGCGCCGAGCATCACCACCCAGGGTGCAGCCGCGGCGAACAGCAACGCCGGCTCCCAGTGCAGGCGCGGGATCTGTTCGAGCACCAGTGCGGGAAAGGCGACCCGCAGCAGCCAGGCATTGATCACGCCATGCGATCCGGCCGGCATCCAGCCACGGCGCGCGAAGATCCAGCCGAGCAGCGGACAGCCGATGAGAAGCAGGAAGGCGCTCAAGAGAGGTCAGAGGGAATCACGCAGTGGAAGCATCGGCATGGAAAGCATCCCCGCGACGAGGGCGCGAGCAAGCGCCGTTCCTATGCCAGCAGACGGTCGAACCCGAAGCTGCGCGGCGACAGCACGTTGCGCGGGTCGTCGCGCCGCTTGCGCGCGACCAGCTCGGCGAGGCGTGCGGCCGGCGTGCGGCGCAGGAATTCGTCCGCCCACTTGGGACCCACGCCGTGCTCGGCGCTGAAGGTGCCGCCGAAGGCCAGCGTGACGTCGAACACGATCTGCGTCAGGCGCGCGGCGTCGGGCGCCACCGGGCACCCCGCCCCGCCGATCAGGTGCAGGTGCGCGCCGCCCACGCCGGCGTGACCGAAGTCGACGAGCTGCACATCCGGCCGTGCCGCCCGCAGCTCGCGCGCCAGCCGCTCGAGGTAATCGCCGAAGCGCGTCACCGGTGTGGCGGTGTCGAACGACAGGCGGCCGCCGCCAAGCGCGCGCATCTCCAGGTTGCTGGCCTCGGTGACCGAGTGGCGGATCTTCTTGAGCGCCGGCAGCGGGGCGTAGCCGATGGCCTCGTCCGCCAGCGCCGCGCGCTCCGCACAGAACGCGTAGAGCTTCTGCGCAAGATCCTCGTCGGGCTCGTCGGACTTGATCTGCAGCAGCACCAGGTAGGGTGCATCGGGCAGGCGTTCGAACGGCAGCCGCACATCGTCGGCCTTGCGACGCAGCACCAGCTCCACCGCGCTGCGCGAAAGGAATTCGAATTCCTCGATGTCGCCGCCGAAGGTTTCGCGCGCCAGGGTGAACACGCGCATCGCCTCGGGCATGCCGGCAACCGCCAGCAGCGCGCCCTCGCGTGCCTGCGGGACCGGCTGCGTGCGCAGTTGCACGCGGGTGATCACGCCGAACACGCCCTGCGAGCCGACCAGTCCCCAGTCCGCCGGCAGGCGCGTCGAATCGATCGCGAGTTGATCGGGTCCCGGGCACTGCCAGGCGGGCGCCGCGTCCGGGCCCGCGGGCCGGCCGTCGCCATGGAATCCCCAGGCGGCCTGCGCCATGTGCGCCGCGGTGCCGTAGCAGACCGCGTTGGCGCCGGCCGAGGCGTTGGCCACGCAGGCGCCCAGGCTGGCCGAGGCGGTCGATCCCATCTCCATCGGGAACATGCGCCCCAGCGGCGCCAGGATCTCGTTGAGGGTGGCAACGGCCAATCCGGCCTCGACCGTGATCGTCGATCCGTCCAGTCCCGGGCTGCCCAGGCCGCTCCACCAGGCGAACAGGCGCTCGCGCACCGTGTCGGCGTCGTCGGTCCGTGCGAAGCGGCACTCGCGTCCGTCGGCGAGGGCGAAGGCGAGCACGCCGTGCAGCTTCTCCAGGCTCAGCACGACTTCGCCCTGCGGGCGCTGTGCCTCGACCAGCCCGGTGCGGCCGCCGCTGAGCACGTAATGCAGTCCGTGCTGGTTGGCGAGCTGCAGCGCGAGCTGCACCTGCGCCTCGGAAGCGGGAAGCAGCACCGCTTCCGCGGCGCCGGGCGACCCCCGCTCGGGGACCTCGTAGGGCGCACGGCGTCCGGCGTCGACCAGCAGGCCGTTGCCGAAGTGCGGACCGAGGATTCCGACGGCGTTCATCGCGTACCGCGCCGGCGTCCATCACGCGGCGGGCGGGCAGTCTGCGTGGCAGAAAGAGGTTTCATGGGATGCGGATTCTAGTGCAGCGACCGCGGCGCAACGCAGGTGCCGCGCCTTGGGCACCCCGGATCAAGCTGCTAGGCTTTCGGCCACGACGGATCCGGCGCTGCATGCATGGAGGCCGGCCTCACCCCCTGTCTTCTCCCTACGGTTTGCCTGCGCCTTGAAGATCACCGAGTCCCCCCTGCCCGGCGTGTTCGTGCTCGAACCGCGCGTCTTCGGTGATGTCCGCGGCTTTTTCGTGGAGACCTTTCGCGAGTCCCTGTTGGCCGCATCCGGAGTGCCCGGCCGCTTCGTGCAGGACAACCACTCGCGCTCGCGGCGCGGCGTCCTGCGTGGCCTGCACTACCAGCTCGTGCAGCCGCAGGGAAAGCTGGTGCGGGTCACCCGCGGCCGCGTGTTCGACGTGGCGGTCGACATCCGTCGGGGATCGCCGCACTTCGGCCGCTGGTTCGGCCTGGAACTGGACGACGTGCATCACCGCATGCTCTACGTGCCGCCGAATTTCGCGCACGGCTTCCTGGTGCTCTCGGAGGAAGCGGACTTCGTCTACAAGTGCACCGATTACTACCACCCGGAATCCGAGCGCGGCGTGATCTGGAACGACCCTGCCATCGGCATCGCCTGGCCCGACCCGGGCGCCGCACCCGCGCTGTCCGCCAAGGACGCCGCGCTGCCGCGCCTGGCCGAGCAGGCCGAGTTGCCGGATTTCACGGCGCGGTGACGATGCGCGTCCTGCTCACCGGTGGCAGCGGCCAGGTCGGCACCGAATTCCGCCGGCGCGCACAGGGCCTGGACCTGCTGGCGCCGTCTCGCGACGAGTTCGACCTGGCCGATCCGTCCTCTATGCAGACCTGGCTCGCACGCGAACGGCCGCAGCTGATTCTCAGCGTGGGCGCGTACACCGCGGTGGATCGCGCAGAGGATGAGTCCGACCTCGCCTTCCGCGTGAATCGCGACGCGGTGCAGGTGCTCGCCGATCACGCGCGCGAACACGCGGTTCCGCTGCTCCACCTGTCGACCGACTACGTGTTCGACGGCGAAAAGCCCTCGCCCTACCTGCCCACCGACGCCACCGCGCCGACCGGGGTGTACGGCGCCTCGAAGCTCGGTGGCGAGCAGGCGGCAGCCAGCGCCCCCCGGCATGTGATCCTGCGCGTGAGCTGGGTCTTCGCAGCGCACGGCGCAAACTTCGTCCGGACCATGCTCCGACTGGGTCGCGAGCGCGAACTGCTGCGCGTGGTGAACGACCAGTTTGGCGGGCCGACCTGGGCCGGCCACATCGCAGAGGCACTGCGCGCGCTGGTGGACCGCATCGCGCAGGGGGAATCCCTGCCCTGGGGGATCTGGCACCACGCCGGCCAGCCGCACCTGGACTGGCATGCCTTCGCCTGCGCGATCCTCGAGCAGGGGCACGCGCGCGGCCTGATCCCGAAGATGCCGACCGTCGAGGCGATTCCCAGCCGCGACTACCCGACGCGTGCGCGCCGCCCGGCCAACTCGCGCCTGGAGTCATCGCGCACGGCGAGCACACTGGGCCTGGCCACGCCGGACTGGCACGCCGGGCTGGCCGCCACCCTCGACGAACTTGGCCGCGCCTGATCCTTCGCCGCCCGTGCCGCGCGTGCGGGTGCTGGTGGTCAATCACAACAGTGGCGCCTGGCTCGCGCGCTGCCTGGAGTCGCTGCGCACGCAGACGATGCCGGACTTCGAGGCGATCGTGGTCGACAACGCCTCGATCGACCAGTCCTTCCCTGCGCATGCGCCCGATCCGCGCTTCGTCCTGATGCCGCTGGGCCAGAACGTCGGCTTCGCGGTCGCCAACAACCTCGCCGCGCAGGGCGCGCGCACGCCCTGGCTTGCGATGCTCAACCCCGATGCGATCGCCGCTCCGGACTGGCTGGAGCAGCTGCTCGCCGAGGCCGGTGCGCATCCCGACTGCGGCGTGTTCGGCTCCACCCAGTTCCGGGCGGACTGCCCGCAGATCCTGGACGGCACCGGCGACTGCCTGTCGGCCTACGGCATCTCCTGGCGTTCCGGCTACGGACATCAGGTCGGCGCCGAGCTTCCGCACGGCGAGGTGTTCGCTGCCTGCGGCGCGGCGATGATGATCTCCACCGAACTGTTTGCCCGGCTCGGCGGCTTCGAGGCGCGCTTCTTCTGCTATGTCGAGGACGTCGACCTGTGCTTCCGCGCGCGGCTGTCCGGCGTCGGCGTCTGGCAGTCGAGGCACGCGCAGGTCCAGCATGCCGGCGGGGCCAGTTCAGGCCCGGGCGAATCGGGCTTTTCGATGTATCACGGGCATCGCAACCTGTTCTGGACGCTGATGCGCTGCATGCCCTGGCCCTGGCTCGTGCTGGCCCTTCCGGGCTTGTCGGGGCTGGTGCTCCTGCGCCTGCTGATGCCGCGCCGGCCCGGCCAGCGCAGTGCCCTGTTGCGCGGTCTGCGCGATGGCCTGGGGGGCGTGCGTGCCGCCTTTGCCGAGCGTGCCGGCATCCAGTCGACCCGCACCGTCTCGAGCCTGGAGGTCGCGCGCTGGCTCGCCTGGAACCCGCTCGATGCGCTGCGCCGGCCCTGCATCCGGATTTCACCGCGCCCCTGAAAGACGTTCGCCGCAACGCCGAAGCAATCGCCGTGATTCCGCAGCGGGTCCGAGGCGGAACGCGTCGCGTCGCGGCTCGCACCAGGAGGGATGCGTCCGCCAGGATCGACGAAGAACCAAAAAAAAGCCCGGCCACTAGGGCCGGGCAGTGAAGATCGCAACCTCGATCAGGTGCCGAGGCGAGCCATCGCCGAGGGGGTGAGGAACTTGTTGTAGACGTCCTCGCCTTCGGTGTCGTATTTGCTCTTGTAGCCCGAGGGCAGACCCTTCTCGTGACGGAAGCGCGTCATGCGGC
>CAMLNE010000190.1 GCA_946481265.1 uncultured Panacagrimonas sp.
CCTCGAGGTCGGCGTCCAGCTCCAGCATCTCGGCCGGATAGCCGGTGCGCTCGGCGACGATGCCCACCAGCAGCGCCCGCGCATCGACGCAGAGCGCATCCGGTGTCGACACGCCTGCCGATGCCGTGGCCACGACCGCCACCGGGATCGATCCGGCCGGCACCGTCGCCATCGCCACGGCCATCGTCGGGGCCGCGGGCGGCACGGTCGCAGCGGGCAGGATGGCTGGCACGGCGCCCGCGGGCACGCCGGCTTCGCCACCGGCAAGGCCGAGGAACTGGTTCACGACCCGTTCCTGCAACGCCAGGAACTGGCGCATGGTCTGCTGGTAGGCGACCAGCGCCTCGCTGGTGAGCGCCGGCGTCGCGACGGTGACCGGCGCCGCGGGAGGCGTTGCGCCCGCCGCGGATGGCCGGCTCTCGATGCGTTCCTGCAGACGCTGCTCGATGGCCGCGCGTGCCGCCTCGGCGTCCTGTCGCGACAGCGGCGGCTTGAGACCGGTGCGATGCACCGGATCGCCGATCGGACGCGCGCAGCCGCCGCTGACCATCCAGGTGTGCGCCGGCAGATCCAGCGGTCGTGAGGCCTCGTCCAGCCGATCGAGCGCCAGCCGGCCCGCGTCGCGACGCCGGTACATGGCCTGCGCGTCGAAGCGCACGCCGGCGACGAACAACTCGGCCAGGCCGATCAGCAGTCCCCGCATGCCGCCGCCGGCGCCATCCAGCGAGGTGGCCACCACGTCGCGCCCCGCCAGCGTCTGCCGGACCATGGCCGAGCACACGCCCTTGGGGCCGAGTTCCAGGAAGACGCGGCAGCCCGCGCCGTACATGGCCTCGATCTCGGTGACGAACTCGACGCTGCCGAGCAGGTGCTGGTCGAGCTGCTGCTGGATCGCAGCGGGATCGCGCGGGTAGGGCGCGCCGCTGGTGTTGCCGTAGACGTCGTGCTGCGGCGGGCTGAAAGGCGTGGCCGCGATCGCCGCGCTCAGCGGTGCGCGGGCCGAGGCGACCAGCGGGGTGTGGAACGCGCCCGACACGGGCAGGACGATGGCGCGCAGTCCCTCCGCCTCGAGCTTCTGCACGGCCAGCCCCAGCGCCTCGCGCGGGCCGGAGATGACCGATTGCTCGGGCATGTTGTGGTTGGCGATCCGCACGCCCTCGCAGCCGCCGATCAGCGCCTGCACGCGTTCGCGGCGACCCTGCACGGCGGCCATGCCGCCCGGCGGCGAGGAGCGCGAGGCGTCCGCCATCGCGGCGCCGCGCACCGCGGACAGGCGCAGGAAGTCGACGGGCGTCATGACGCCGGCGGCCATCAGCGCGGCGTATTCACCGTAGCTGTGACCGGCGCAGGCCAGCGGTTTGAGCCCCAGGCTGCGCGCGAACTCGAGGTGGCCCAGCGCCAGTGCTCCGATCGCCGGCTGCGCGATGCGGGTGTCGGTGAGCGCGGCCAGCTGCGCCGCCTCGGTTTCCGGGTCGAAGGCCGAATGCGGGAAGACGTGGCGCGAAAGCCGCCCCGGGAGCATGTCGCGCAGGGTGCGGTCCGCCAGCTCGAACGCGTTGCGCACCTCGGACAGGTACAGCGCCGCCTCGCGCCCCATGCCCAGGTACTGGGCGCCCTGGCCGGGGAACAGCAGCGCCAGCGCCGGCGGGGTGGCCGGCGCATTGCGCGCGAGCCGGATATGCGGCGGAAGCGGCCGCGCGCCACCGCGCAGGTGCGCCTCGACCGCAGCCAGATCGCCGGCCAGCGAGCGCAGGTCGATGGCGACGATGGCCAGGGCAACCGGCTGTCCGGCTGTCGTTGCGGCCTTGCGTGCCAGAGCCGCGGCAAGGTCGCACAGGCGCAGGCGCGAGCCTTCCTGCACGTGCGGCCCCAGGCGCTGCACTTCGTCGATCAGGCCGCCGATGTCCGGTGCCCGGAACAGCAGGAGTTCGGCCGGCCAGTGCCGCGAGCCGCTGCCGGCCGCCGCGGGCTGGTATTCCTCGAGGACGGCGTGGAAGTTGGTGCCGCCGAAACCGAAGGCCGAAGCGGCGGCGCGGCGTGGATGATCCGGATGCGCAAGCCAGGGCTGCGCATCCTTGAGCAGGTAGACCGGCGCTGCCGGATCCGCCAGTGCCTCGATGGGGCGGTCGACGCCGTGGTGCGCCGGCAGCACCCGGTGGTGCAGGGCCAGCGCGGTCTTGATCAGGCCGGCGGCGCCAGCCGCGGCCTTGGTGTGGCCGATCAGGCTCTTGACCGATCCGAGCGCCACGCTGCGCGGCGCGGTGCCGCTCTCGATCAGCGCCTGCGAGATGGTCTGCGCCTCGGTGCGATCGCCCACCGGCGTGCCGGTGCCATGCGCCTCCACCATGCCGAGCGTGGACGGCGCGAAGCCCGCCTTGCGGTAGGCGCGGCGCAGCGCGCGCACCTGGCCCTCGGTGCGCGGCGCGGTGAGACCCAGCGCGCGGCCGTCCGAGGAGCCGCCGGTGCCCTTGATCACGGCGTAGATGCGATCGCCGTCGCGCTCGGCGTCGGCCAGGCGCTTGAGCGCGACCATCGCCACGCCCTCGGAGATCGCGATGCCGTCGGCGGCCTGGTCGAAGGCGCGCGGCTTTCCGCTGGGCGACAGCGCCTGGGTCTTGGCGAACGCGGTGAAGGCATAGGCCGACTGCGTGGTGTCGAATCCACCGGCCAGCACCATCGTGCTGCGACCGCTTTCGAGTTCGGCCACCGCCAGCGCGATCGCGGCCAGCGACGAGCCGCAGGCCGCGTCGACGGTGAAGTTGAGGCCGCCGAAATCGAGGCGGTTGGCGATGCGGCCGGCGGCGACGTTGAGCAGGGTCCCGGCGAAGGACTCCTCGGTCCATTCCGGCAGGCGATCCCAGACCTCGGGTGAAGGGTTCTCGACGAAACGCGGCAGTTCGGCGCGAAGCGCGTACTGCGCGCCGAGATCGCCGGCACCGCCTCCCGCACCGAGGATGACCGAGGTGTTCTCGCGATCGAAGTGGCCGTCGGCGCAGCCGGCGTCGGCCAGGGTGCGCGCGGCGGTCTCCAGCGCGAGCAGCTGGAACGGATCGATCGACTTCATCGAGCGCGGCGGGATGCCGAAGCGCATCGGATCGAAGGGCACCTCGTCGAGGAAGCCGCCCCACTTCGAGTTCACCTTGTCGCGCGCCTTCGGATCGGGGTCGTAGAACAGCTCGCTGTCCCAGCGGTCCTTCGGCGCCTCGCGGATCACGCTGGTGCGATCGAGGATCAGCTGCCAGTAGTCCTCCGCCGAATTTGCGTGCGGCAGGGTGACGCCGATGCCGACGATCGCGATGTCGGCCGGCCGCTGCGGCCGCGCCTGCGCCTCGCGCGCCTCCTGCGCGTCGAGCAGCCGCTCCTGCGCGCCGCGGCACACGTCGCGGTGCAGGGCCTCGATGGCCAGCGCGCGATCGCGCAGCGTGGCGACCTGGCCGATCATGTACATGCCCTCGCGGCGCTGCCGCTCGGCGTCGATCTCGACCAGCTTGCCGCGCGCATCGCGGTCGCGACCCTTGGACGCGAGGCGCAGCCGCCCGAGGTTCAGGTCCTCGAGCGCATCGCGGACTTCCTCCACGCTGCGGCCTGCCTGCGCGAGCTGGCGCCGCATGGCCTGGAAGTCGTGCGCGAAGGGTGTGTCGACGCAGCGCGTCGCGTGGCCCGGCCCGGACTCGAGGTTGACGGTGCGGGCACAGTCGAGCGCGGCCTGCTGGAAGCCGGGTACCACGGCGCCGGAGGCGACGATCTCGTGCGTGAACAGGTAGGCGGTGCCCATCAGGACGCCGACCTTCATGCCGCGCTCGGCCAGCGGCGCCGCCAGGGCCGCCACCATCGCGCCGGAGAGCGCGTCGTGGACACCGCCGGCGAACAGCACGTGGATGTTGCGTTCCTCGCCCGGCGGCACCTGGGCGAGCAGGGTCTCGACCATCTGCTCCCACAACGGGAAGCTCGCCAGCGGCCCGACGTGGCCGCCGCACTCGCGACCCTCGAAGACGAAGCGGCGCGCGCCCTGCTCCAGGAACAGGCGCAGCAGGGCCGGCGCCGGCGCGTGCAGGTAGGTGGCGATGCCGCGCTTCTCGAATTCCTCGGCCTGGTCGGGTCGCCCGCCGGCGATCAGCGCGAAGGACGGCCTGCTTTTCCAGATCGCCTCGCACTGTTCGTCACGCAGCGCCTGCGGCACGAAGCCGAGCAGGCCGACGCCCCAGGGCGCATCGCCGATCTTCGCCGCGGCCTGTTCGAGCAGCTGCATGACCTCCGGCCCACGCATCAGGGCCAGCGCCAGGAAAGGCAGCGCGCCGCCGCGGGCCACCTCGGCGGCGAAGGCGGCGCTGTCGGAGACGCGGGTCATCGGGCCCTGCGCGATCGGCCAGCGGGTGCCGTGCGACACCGCCAGCGGCCCGTCCTCGTCGAGGAAGGCCAGCTCGGCCGCGCGCTCGTTCTGGCGCAGGGACTGCCGGCGCAGTGCCTGCACCAGGCGGGCGGCATTGCCGTGGGTCCGGGCGTACAGGCGGGCCAGGCCGATGCCCTGGCCCAGCGGCAGGGGACGGTCCTCGGCCCAGGCACACAGGGCCTGCGCCTGCCGTGTCCAGTCGTCGGTGCCCAGCGTGCCGGCGTCGGCCTGGCGCGCGAGCTCCTCGAGGCTGCGCTGCGCGGCCTGCGTCGGGCGCACGTAGGCGCGCAGGGCCGGCGCGCGGGACTCGCAGTGGAGTCGGCACTCGCTGCCGTTGAGGCGTCCGAGTTCGCTGCGCAGCGCGGGCGACAGCGGCGATTCGTCGAGCAGCAACAGGGCATCGTCGAGCACCACGCCGGCCGCACCGGCCGCGCGACAGGCCGCGGCACTGCGCAGTCCGATGCCGCCCTGCACCAGGAAGGGCTTGTGCAGGCGGCCCTGGATCTTCTGGACCAGGATGAAGCTGCTGTCGGAACCGACCCAGCCACCGGCCTCCTGGCCGCGCAGCACCACGCCATCGCACAGTGCCTCCAGGGCGGGCGCATCGGCCGCGTCCAGGACCTCGGCAAGGATCCTCAGGCCGGATCGCGCGGGCAGCGCCGCGCGCAGTTGCGCAATCGACTTCGCCGTGCCGCCGAGGATGACGAGGAGCTCACGCTCCGTGGCCAGGGCAAGCAGGGGCTGCGCCAGCGACAGGCAGGAGGCCGTGATGCGAAGGCCGATCCGCGTCTCGGTTGCGCGCAGCAGGTGCAGGAAGGTCTCGCTTGCGGCCGCGGCATCCGCGTCGGCGAACGCCAGGTCCAGCACGCCCACGGCGCCGGATCGGGACAGGGCCGCCGCAAGACCCGGATGGCCGGGGAGGAGGGGGACCATGCCCAGGATGTCGAACACGCCGGCATCGGCCAGGGTGCGGGAAGAGGCCATGGCGGATTCGAGCATCGGGGTCACCGCTTGCGGCCTTCGAGGAACGGCACTTCGAGGACCTTCTCGTGAATGATGGGACCGTGGCCGAAGAAGCCGCCCTCGCCGAAACATTCACCGTGATCGGCCGTCACGATGAAATGCGTCCCGACGGGGGCCTTGGCGATCAGTGCATCCATCACGCCGTCGACATACTCGACGGTGCGCACCTGCTGCTGGTGCAGGTCGCGCATCTGCTTTTCGTCGAAGAAGCGCGGCTCGGACTGGCCGAGCTCGTCGTCCATGCGCTTGAACACGCCGTGGACACCCGAGATGTGCGGCAGCGATTGCGGCTCCAGCATGTACGGGTAATGGGTTTCGCCCAGGTTGCAGAACCAGAACTGCGGCTCGTCCTCGTCGAATTCAATCTGCTTGACGATGCCGGCGAAGTCGTTGTGGTTCGCCATCAGCTTGTAGTCGTCGAAATGCCGGTTCAGGTGACTGGCCGGGTTGAGCACCGGCAGCGACACCCGTGCCGCCGTCCGGTAACCATGGGTCTGCAGGACCTTGGGCAGGGACAGCTCGGGAATGAAGTTCTTGAACGACAGGTTCTCGATGCCGAGCCGGTCCACCCACTTGGAGAACTCGCCCTTGTAGACCTCGGAGGCGAACACGCCCTGCGGGTTGGTGTGCGGCACCATGCCCATCAGGTAGGTGTAGTGGGATGGCGAGGTCCAGGAGGCGTACGAGAAGCGGCGTTCCCCCTTGGCGATGCGATCCAGGTTGGGGGTTCGGGCTGCGGCGTAGCTGTCGAAACGGCAGCTGTCGAGAACGAGAAAGACGAGGTGTCGCGGGCTCATTGCCGGGTGGGTGTCCTGTCAGGTGTCGCGCAGGGGCGGGCGCCGGATGCATGGGTCCGCCAGCCACGAGAGATCACGCGGACGCACCAATGGGTAAAGGACGAACGAGAGGCCCCAGCATCGTTGTCGACGGCAATACTGCGGCGCATTGTATCTGCTGCCCCTCGTTCCTTTGGATGACGTCCGGGCCGATTATGCGAACCCGAGTCGGCTCTCATGCCGCCATCCGTGCACTCGTCCCGGCCGCCTGTCGGTACCGCGCCGGATCTCGCGAAAACGTGCCCGGATCGGCACCGCGTGTCACTGGCTCGACGCCGTTCGTCCATCGGCCGCAAGAACTTGCCGACGGACATGGCGGGGCGGTCGGCCGGGGCAGGTGGCCGGGTGCGAGCGTCGATGCGGGATTCCTAGATGCCCAGCGCCGACATCTCGCGCGCGACGACGGATTCGTGCCAGAGCGCCTCGAATTCACGCAGGTGACTGCGTGCGACCATCGGGGCATCGGCGTAGTGCTTGGCCTCAAGCTGGTCCGGCGAGCTGCGATAGAGCACGGCCCGCTCGTCGGCGATCAGGAATTCCTCGCGCAGCTTGCGGCGATCGTCCGGCATGACGCGGAATTCGATGCGGCTGGACAGCATGCGACCGAATTCGACCAGCCGCACGCTGTTGCGGACGGCCGCGGCGGGGTCGTGGAGCAGTACCCGCAGCCGGGCCCTGCGATGGGCCAGGATGAAGCCGCGCAGGGTCTGCGTGAAGGCCTCGGTCCCGTACAGGTGGCGGTCGAGATCCACGCTGACCAGCGCGAGGTGGTGGCGCGCCGCGCCGACCACCGCCAGCGCGGCCTCGGCGAAGGCATCGCGTCCCGATACCGTCGCGAATTCGATGCCCGCGGCGGCGGACTGGGGATCGCGTGCGCGCTCCTGGTTCATGTGCTGCGGTTCTGCCGCGCCTGGTCGGGGGCGTTGCCCACGTAATCCGCGGGTGTCATCGACATCAGGCGCTGCTTGTCCGCCTCGGGGATGGCGAGCTGCTCGACGAAGCCGCGCAATGCATCGCGGCCGATCTTCTGCCCGCGGGTCAGCCGCTTGAGCTGCTCGTAGGGCTCGGGAAGACCGTGGCGGCGCATGACCGTCTGGATCGCCTCGCCGAGCACCTCCCAGTTCTCTTCCAGGTCCCGACCCATGCGCCAGGCATCGGCTTCCAGCTTGCGGATGCCCTTGACGATGGATTCGAGGGCGACCAGCTGATGGGCCACGCCCACGCCGAGGTTGCGCAGCGCGGTGGAGTCGGTGAGGTCGCGCTGCCAGCGCGAGATCGGCAGCTTCTCGGCCAGGAACGCCATCACGGCATTGGCCATGCCCAGGTTGCCCTCACCGTTCTCGAAGTCGATCGGGTTGACCTTGTGCGGCATGGTCGAGGAACCGACCTCGCCGTCGACCGCACGCTGGCGGAAGTAGCCCAGCGAGATGTAGCCCCAGACGTCGCGGCAGAAGCCGATCAGGATGGTGTTGAGGCGGATCGAGGCGTGGAAGTACTCCGCGATCCAGTCGTGCGGCTCGATCTGGGTGGTCGCCGGACTGAGTCCCAGACCGAGGCCGGCGACGAATTCCTGGGCCATTGCCGGCCAGTCGACGTCCGGGTAGGCCGCGTAGTGCGCGCTGTAGTTGCCCACCGCGCCATTGATCTTGGCCAGGCATTCGACCGCGGCGAACTGCTCGCGTGCCCGCCGCAGACGCTGCATGAAGACCCCCATCTCCTTGCCCAGGGTGGTGGGCGAAGCCGGCTGGCCGTGCGTGCGCGACAGCATGGGCTGCTCGCCGTAGCGCACCGACAGTGCGCCGATCATGCCCAGGAGCTGGTCGATCTGCGGCAGCAGCACGTCGCGACGGGCATCGCGCAGCATCAGCGCGTGGCTGACGTTGTTCATGTCCTCCGAGGTGCAGGCGAAGTGGATGAATTCCTTCACCGCGCCCAGCTCGGGGTGGGGGCCG
>CAMLNE010000191.1 GCA_946481265.1 uncultured Panacagrimonas sp.
ACACCACGCCGCTGGTCGACGTGATGCTGGTGCTGCTGATCATCTTCCTGATCACCATCCCGGTGGTCACCACCAGCGTGCCGGTGAAGCTGCCGGCCGAGGAGAACCAGCCGCTGCAGACCCGGCCCGAGAACATCGTCATCGCCGTGGATGTCGAAGGCCGGCTGTTCTGGAACAACATCCCGCTGGCCGACGAGGATGCGTTGCGCACCCGGCTGCAGGAGGTGGCGCGCCAGGTGCCGCAGCCCGAGGTACATATCCGCGGCGACCAGGAAACGCGTTACGAGAACGTCGGCAGGGTGGTCGAGGCCTGCCAGCGCGCCGCGATCCTGAAGGTCGGTTTCATCACCGAGCCGCCGCCACGGGGATGACGAATCTGTAGTTTGCGAATGGCGGATTGCCGCTGCCGCATCCCCGCGCCGTTTTCTGTTTCTGTTTCTGTTTCCCGATTTCCCGATTTCCGTGCACGGAGTTCCCATGGGCATGAACCCAGTCGGCGGTAACGGCGGCGACGACCCGCAGGAGATGGTGGACATCAACACCACGCCGCTGATCGACGTGATGCTGGTGCTGCTGATCATGCTGATCATCACCATCCCCGTGCAGACGCACGCGGTGAAGCTCGACCTTCCGGTGAACCAGGAGAACCTCGATCCGCCGGTGCCGCCGCCGGTGGTGAACATCGAGGTCGACTTCGACGGCACCGTATACTGGGACAGCCAGATCGTGGCCGATCGTGGCGAACTGGCGGCACGCTTCCAGCAGTCCGCGCTGATCGCCCCGCAACCCGAATTCCACATCCGGCCGAACCGCCTGGTCGCCTACCGGCACGTCGCCGGCGTGATGTCCACGGCGCAGAAGCTGGGCATCACCAACATCGGACTGGTCAGCGGTGGCTGAGCCATGCAGGCACCGATGAGCCAGGCCCGTTGCCCCGACGAAGTGCGGGAACCGCGTCGACCGTCCGGCAAGAAGTCTTTCGGGTACGCCACCTTCGTCGCAATCATCGGTCTGGTCGCCGCGCTGGTGGCACTGCCCGTGCCGGCGCAGCAGGACAGCCTGCGGCCGCAGGTCGGCGAGCCGCTGCAGCGGGCGCAGACGCAGCTGCAGGCCGGCAAGTACGGGCAGGCGCTCGAGTCGGTCGAGGCGGCCGCGGCGATCGCCGGGCTGAGCCCCTACGAGCGCTTCATCGTCGAGCGGATGCGCGGCAGTGCACTGGCCGGGGCCGGCGACGCGGCCGGGTCGGCCGCCGCCTTCGAGAAGGTGCTCGCCGCCAAGCGGCTACCCCCCGAGGAGGAGTTGCGCATCATCGAGGCGGTGGCCGGTGGCTATCTGCGTGCGAAGAACTACGCCAAGGCGATCGAGTGGGTCGAGGCCTACCGCGCGGCGGGCGGCCGCCAGCCACAGACCCTGGCGTGGTTGCCGCAGGCGCATTACTTCTCCGGCGATTACGGCAAGGCGGCCCAGGAAGCGGGCGCGTTGATCGCCGCAAGGGAGAAGGCCGGCGACGTGCCGCCCGAGGACGAACTCAGGTTGCTGCTCGGCAGCCAGGCCCGTATCGAGGACAGCGCCGGCTACGCGCGGACCCTGGAAAAGATGGTGCGCTACCACCCGTCGAAGGAGCACTGGAACCAGGCCATCCGCCGCGCCGCGGCGCGCGCGGGGTTCTCGCGCCATCTCGAGCTCGACATGTACCGCCTGCTGCGCGCGACCGACAACCTGGACAGCGCGGACGACTACATGCAGGCGGCCCAGCTCGCCAGCCTGGCCAGGCTGCACGGCGAGGCGCGGTCGATCATCCAGGAAGGCTACGCGCGCAAGCGGCTGGGCGAGGGCACGCCGGCCCAGATCGAACGCCATGGCCGGCTGCGCTCGCTGGTCGAGCGCCAGTACGCGGAGGATCGCGCGAGCATTGCCGGCTCGGACGCCGAGGCGGCTGCCGCCGGCGGCGATGCGCTGCTCCGGACCGGCCTGGCCCACGTGACCTACGGCGATACCGACAAGGGCCTGCCGATGATGGAGTCGGGCCTGCGCAAGGGAGGACTGAAGCGGCCCGAGCAGGCGCGCCTGCACCTGGCCTACGCCAATTACCTGGCCGGGCGGAAGGACAAGGCACGACAAGTGCTGGCGGACGTCGGTGGCAGCGACGGTGCCGCCGACCTGGCCCGTCTCTGGCTGATCCTCCTCGGCCGGCGGTAGGCGGACGGGCGCCGTTCGCGGCGTCGTCCGGGCAGGTCGGTGTCGATGGCGTGACATACTCGCGACGCTGCGGTTTTCTCCCCAGTCCGTCATGACCGAACCGAAAAAATCCCTGATCCGCCGCGTCTTCGACTTCCTCTGGGGCTCGGTCATCACGCTCTACCGCGCGATGATGATTCTCAGCGTGGTGATCTTCGTGGGACTGTTGTGGACGGTGTTCCGCGGTGGCCCGACGCCGACCGTGGAGGACAACGTCGCCCTGGTGATCTGGCCCTCCGGTGCGGTCGTGGACCAGCTCGACAGCGAACGCGCCTTCGTCGAGCGCCTGATGCGCGAGCCGCCCTCGCAGACGCGCCTGCGCGATCTGATCGAGGCGCTGGAGGCCGCCGCCAACGACCCGCGAATCACCACCGCGGTGCTCAAGCTGGATACGCTGACCAGCGCCGGCATGGCGCAGATCGACGAGCTGGTCGCCGCCATGCGCACGTTCCAGGCGGCGGGCAAGACCATCCACGCCTACGGTCCCTACTACGACCAGACCAGCTACCTGGCGGCGGCCGCGGCCGACGACGTCTCGGTCGATCCGAACGGCGCGGTGCTGATCGAAGGCTTCAGCGTCTACCAGAACTACTTCAAGGACGCCCTCGACAAGCTCGGGGTGACAATGAACGTGTTCCGCGTCGGCGAGTTCAAGGCGGCGGTCGAACCCTTCATCCGCAACGACATGTCCGAGGAGGCCCGGCGCGCCAACGCCGAGTGGCTCGGCGATCTCTGGCGCGACTACGGCCAGCAGGTGGCGCAGAGCCGCAAGCTGGACGCGGGTGCGGCCGCGCAGTACGTGGCGGGTTTCCGCACCGGCATCGAGAAGCATCGCGGTGACGGAGCCGCCTATGCCAAGGAAGCGGGCCTGGTCACCCACATCGAGTCGCTGCAGGATTTCCGCAAGCGCATGGGCGCGACCGTCGGCATCGACGAGGACCATGGCAGCTTCCGGCAGGTTCATTTCAGCGAATACCTGCGTGCGGTGAATCACGCCGCCAGGAGCAAGCCGAAGGTCGAGGCCGGAGCCAGCCGGGTCGCGCTGGTGGTGGTGCAGGGCGAGATCGTCGACGGCGTGGGCGAGATCGGCCAGGCCGGCGGCGACACCATCTCCGAGTTGCTGGCGGAGGCGCGCCGCGATGCCGACGTGGCGGCCGTGGTGCTGCGCATCGATTCCCCCGGTGGCAGTGCCTGGGCCTCGGAGCTGATCCGTCGCGAGGTGCAGGCGCTCAAGGCCGAGGGCAAGCCGGTGGTCGCATCGATGGGCACCGTGGCGGCCAGCGGTGGCTACTGGGTGGCGATGGACGCCGACCAGATCTGGGCGAACGAATCCACCATCACCGGCTCGATCGGCATCTTCGGGCTGATCCCCACCATCGACCAGCCGCTGGCGAAGCTCGGCGTGCACACCGACGGCATCGGCACCACGCCGCTGGCGGGCTCGTTCCGCATCGATCGGCCGCTGTCCGACGATGTCGCCGCGATCTTCCAGTCCGAGGTCGAGAAGGGGTATCGCGATTTCGTGGAGGGCGTCGCCGCCGGCCGCAAGCTCGACGTGGCCAAGGTGGAGTCGATCGCGCAGGGGCGCGTGTGGAGCGGTGCCGACGCCAGGGAATTTGGCCTGATCGATTCGTTCGGTGGCCTCGAGCAGGCCGCGCAGGCGGCGGCCAGCCTGGCCGGGTTGCAGGAAGGCGCCTGGACGCTGGAGGAGATCGCGCCCATGCCGGCATTTCCGGGCGGCCTGATCGGCCGTCTGTTCGGCGTGCTCGCCGGCAGCATCGGCACGGTGTCGATCGCCGACCACCCGCTGCTGCAGGCGCTGGATCGCAGCGACGCGGCGCGCTGGCTCAAGCGCTTCAACGATCCGCGCGGCGTCTACGCGCACTGCATGTGCACGCCTGCCGCCGTCCGGACGCGCTGAGTGTCGGCTGCGCCGGTCGGCGTCTTCGATTCAGGGGTCGGTGGGCTGTCGGTCCTGCGCGAGTTGCGGCGCCTGCTGCCCGCCGAAGACTTCATCTACTACGCCGATAGCGCGCATTGCCCGTACGGCGGCAAGGCGCCGGCCGCGATCCAGGCGCGTGCCGTGGCGATCACCGAGGAACTGCTCGGCGCCGGCTGCAAGCAGATCGTGGTGGCCTGCAACACCGCCACCATCGCGGCGGTGGAACACCTGCGCGCCAACTACCCCGTGCCCTTCGTCGGCATGGAACCGGCGGTCAAGCCCGCCTGCGCGCTGACCCGGACCGGCGTGGTCGGCGTGCTGGCCACCGGCGCGGCGCTCGGCGGCGAAAAATTCCACCGCCTCGTCGCCCAGCATGCCGAGCGCGTGCGGGTGATCACCCAGCCCTGTCCCGGGCTGGTCGAATGCGTCGAGGCCGGCGATCTCGACGGCCCCCTGGTCGGCGAACTGGTCGTCCGCTACGTGCAGCCGCTGGTGCGCGCACATGCCGACGTGATCGTGCTGGGCTGCACGCACTACCCCTTCCTGCGCCAGGCCATCCAGCTCGCCGCGGGTCCGCAGGTCAGCCTGGTCGATACCGGCGAGGCGGTGGCGCGCCAGGCGCGCCGCGTGCTCGAGCGCGAGGGCCTGCTGTGCGTTCAGGACGCCCCCGGCACGCTGCGCTGGCGCACCAGCGGCGATCCGCGGGCGCTGGCGCCGATCGTCGACCGGCTGCTCGCCGCCGAAGCGGTGGCGGGCCAGGGAAACCCGAAAGAGACGTAGCACGCGCAGGCCGCCTGCGTGAGAACGCAGTGGGCTGTGGCGCAGCGGGCCGGACGCCGCCGGTCCCGCGTCTATCCGGTATCCGGCGTCTACACCGGCGCCCACGCCGCCCGCCGTGACCCGCGTCGCCGCACCCGCTTGCCGAGCCAGGAAACCCGCACAGCCTGCGCACGACGCCGGTGCGGCGTGCCGGGAAACCGACGTCGGCACGCGCAGTTTTCCGCGTCAAAGGCCCGGCGGCGCAGCGGGAAGGGCTCCGCCTGCAGGGGTTGCGGCGATCTCGCGGTGGCCATGCCGGGTGGCACATGGGTTGCACCCTTGCCGACAAGCCTCCCTCCGGAAATCCGAAGCATGTCCAGCGCCGCCTCAACCGTCCCGTCCTCCGCGCCCGCTGCCAAGGGCGGACGCTTCGGCATCGGCATGTTGCTGGGTGTCGCCCTGCTCGCGGTGGCCGGCGCCGGCGGTACGGCCTACTTCGTCCTCGGCAAGGTCCGGTCCGCGGATGCGCAGGCGGCGTTGAAGCAGGAGAGCGCGCCCCATCCCGGCGCGCCGGCCGCCTATCTGGCCCTGGAACCGGCCTTCGTGGTCAACCTGGAATCGAGCGGGGAGCAGCGCTACCTGCAGGTCGACGTGCAGCTGATGGCGCGCGACGTCATGGCGCTGGACGCCGCCGGCCAGCACCTGCCGCTGATCCGCAATAGCCTGCTGATGCTGCTCGGCCAGCAGAATCCCGACGACCTGTCCACGCGCGCCGGCAAGGAAGCCTTGCAGAAGACCGCGCTGGCCGAGGTGCGCAAGGTGCTGCAGGCGGAGACCGGCAAGCCGGTGGTCGAGGCCCTGTACTTCACCAGCTTCGTGATGCAGTGAGCCGCCGGACCCCATGAGCGCCGCGCCGTCCTTCTCCGCCTCTTCGAACACGCCAGACGCATGAGCACCACCGAGCTTCTGTCCCAGGATGAGATCGACGCCCTGCTGCACGGTGTCGACTCCGGCAAGGTCGACGTCGAGCCGCCGCCGGCCGCGCCGGGGGAGGCACGGCCGTTCGACTTCGCCACGCAGGACCGCATCGTGCGCGGGCGCATGCCCACGCTGGAGATGGTCAACGAGCGTTTCGCGCGCCTGTTCCGCATCGGCCTGTTCAACATGCTGCGGCGCCAGCCCGACCTGACGGTGGTCGGCATCGAGATGGTGAAGTTCGGCGAGTACACCCATTCGCTGTTCGTGCCGACCAGCCTGAACCTGGTACGGGTCAAGCCGCTGCGCGGCACGGCGCTGTTCATCTTCGAGCCGCGCCTGGTGTTCTCCGTGGTGGAGAACTTCTTCGGTGGCGACGGCAGGAACAAGACCAAGATCGAGGGCCGCGAATTCACGCCCACCGAGATGCGCGTGGTGCAGCTGATGGTGCGCCAGGTGTTCCAGGACCTGGTCGAGGCCTGGGGGCCGGTGATGCCGCTGGAGTTCGAGTACCTGAATTCCGAGGTCAACCCGCACTTCGCCAACATCGTCTCGCCCAGCGAGATCGTCTGCGTGTCGAAGTTCATGATCGAACTCGAAGGCGGCGGCGGCCACCTGCACATCACGTTTCCCTACTCGATGCTCGAGCCGATCCGCGACCTGCTCGATGCCGGCCTGCAGTCGGATCGCACCGAAAAGGACGAGCGCTGGCCGCAGACCCTGCGCGAGCAGATCCAGGACGCCGAGCTCGAACTCGAGACCGAGCTGACCAACGCCACCATCTCGCTGCGCGACCTGATGCGCCTGAAGGCCGGCGACATCATCCCGGTCACGCTGCCCAAGGCCGTCGACCTGTGCGTCGAGGGCGTGCCGATCTACCGCGGCCAGTTCGGCGTGGCCAATGGACACAACGCCGTGCGCATCGATGAAGTTATCCATCGCGCGCCCATCAACAAGCCCCGCACGCTTTCCGGACCCAGCTCATGAGCGCCGCCATCAATCCCGCCGTCACCCCCGCCCAGTTCGAACAGTTCGCCGGCAGCCCCGCTGCCGTTTCGAGCGCGAACGACGTCAACCTCGATGTCATCCTCGACGTCGCGGTCACGCTGTCGATGGAGGTCGGACGCGCACGCATCCCGATCCGCAACCTGCTGCAGCTCAACCAGGGCTCGGTGGTGGAACTCGAACGCGCGGCGGGCGAGCCGCTGGACGTGTATGCCAACGGCACGCTGATCGCACACGGCGAGGTGGTGGTGGTCAACGAGCGCTTCGGCGTACGCCTCACCGACGTGGTCAGCCCGGCCGAACGCATCAAGAAGCTGCGCTGAGTCGACCGGAACGTGGACTCGGCCGCCTCGGTGGTGCAGATGGTGCTCAGCCTGGTCGCGGTGATCGCGATGATCCTGGGTCTGGCCTGGATGACGCGCCGCATGCAGGGCCTGCGCGCGAACGCCTCGAGCGAGCTGCGCGTGAAGGCGACGCTCGCGGTCGGAGTCAAGGAGCGCGTGGTGCTGATCGAGGCCGCCGGCCGCCAGTTCCTGATCGGGGTGGCGCCGGGCCGGGTCAGCCTGATCGACACGCTGGGCGCCGTGCCGCCGCCGGATGCGACGCTCGATGACGCCCCGGGTGCCCCGGACGCCGCCATGGCGCCGCGCGGCAATCCCGGTTTTCGCGAAGCCCTTTCGCAGCAAGTGAACCAGCTCCTGCGCCGATGAACCTGCTGCGCCTCCTGCTTGCCGGTCTGCTGTTCATGGCCGGCCCGGTCTTCGCACAGGCGGAAATCGGCGGCCTGCCCGCCGTGACCGTGACGCCCGGCGCCGACGGCGGGTCCAGCTACAGCCTCAGCATCCAGGTGCTGGTGCTGATGACGCTGATCACGCTGCTGCCCTCGATCCTGCTGATGATGACGGCGTTCACCCGCATCATCGTCGTGCTCGGCCTGCTGCGGCAGGCGCTCGGCACCGGGCAGACACCCTCGAATGCGGTGCTGATCGGCCTGGCGCTGTTCATGACGCTGTTCGTGATGCAGCCGGTGATCGACCGCGTGTACAGCGAAGCGGTGACCCCCTATCTGGATGGCCAGCTCGAACCCAAGCTCGCGCTGGAGAAGGCGGCACAGCCCATCCGCGAATTCATGCTCAAGCAGACGCGCGAGAACGAGTTGATGACCTTCGCCGGCATCGCGCGGCAGGAACCGTTCAACTCGCCGGAAGAGATTCCCTTCGCGGTGCTCGCCGCCGCCTTCATCACCAGCGAGCTGACCACCGCGTTCCAGATCGG
>CAMLNE010000192.1 GCA_946481265.1 uncultured Panacagrimonas sp.
GCAGACCGGCTGGATGCACAACCGCGTGCGCATGATCGTGGCCAGCTTCCTGGCCAAGAATCTGCTCATTCCCTGGATCGAGGGCGCACGCTGGTTCTGGGACACCCTGGTCGACGCCGACCTCGCCAACAACACGCTCGGCTGGCAATGGACGGCCGGCTGCGGCGTGGATGCCGCGCCCTGGTATCGCATCTTCAACCCGGTGCTGCAGTCGCGGCGGTTCGACGCCGAGGGGATCTACCTGCGTCGCTGGCTGCCCGAACTCGCGCGGCTTCCGGCCGACGCCATCCACGCCCCCTGGCAGGCGCAAGGCGGCGTGCTGGCCGCGGCTGCCGTCACCCTGGGCAAGCAGTATCCCGGCCCGATCGTGGATCTGGCGGCGTCGCGTCTGCGCGCGCTGGCCGCGTACGAGCGGCTGCAGCAGGCTTAGGCTGTCCCCCTGCAGGAGCGGCGCCGCGCGTGCGTGGTCTCGCGCCCGGGAATGGAGCGCGGCCTGGCCTGGGGCGCCCTTATGACGCGGGTATCGGAAACAACGCCGGGATCGCCTCGCTGGCGGAGGCACGAACCTGCATCGGATAGAGCGAGGAAGCCTCGTTGTCCTCGGGATTGATCTCGACCATGCGCGCGTTCGCGCGCTGTGCCTGCTGCGCGAAACCGGCGGCCGGCCATACCGCCCCCGAGGTGCCGACCGAGACGAACAGGTCGGCCTGTGCGACCAGCCGGCGCGCGTGGGCGAAGACCGCGGCGTCGACGTTGTCCTCGAACCAGGTGATGTCCGGGCGCAGCCAGGTGCTGCACTGCGGGCAGCGTCGATGGCGAAACGGGGCCGCCGCGGCGTCCACGGCGAGGCCGTGCACCGCGCAGCGCATGCGCCACAGCGAGCCGTGCAGTTCGGCGGCGACCCGGACGCCGGCGCGCTGGAGCATGCCGTCGATGTTCTGCGTGATGACCTCGACGAGCGGGAACGCGGCCTGGAGTCGCGCCAGGTGCAGGTGCCCGGCGTGCGGTGCGCAATCGAGCACGCGGGCACGGCGCAGCTCGTGGAAGTCGAGGACCTTCGCCGGGTCGGCGTCGAAGGCCTGCTGGCAGGCGTACTCCTCGTAGTTGTACTGGTTCCAGATGCCGCCCCTGCCGCGATAGGTCGGAACGCCGGACTCGACGCTCATCCCCGCGCCGGTGAAGAACACGATGTGGCGGAACGCGGTCAGGTCGATCGGGGTCATGCGGCGATGGTAAGCGAGGGCACCCGCTTATACTGCCGGCCGATCCACAGGCCCCGTTTTTCATGGCGCATCAGCCCGACTTCCAGACGCTCGGACGCCGCACGCTCGAAATCGAGCGCGACGCCGTGGCCGCCCTGATCCAGCGGATCGACGACAGCTTCGAGCGCGCCTGCGCGGTGATGCTGGCCTGCAAGGGACGCGTGGTCGTCACCGGCATGGGCAAGTCGGGACACGTCGGCGGCAAGATCGCGGCCACGCTCGCGTCGACCGGCACGCCCGCCTTCTTCGTGCATCCGGGTGAGGCCAGCCACGGCGACCTGGGCATGGTCACGCGCCAGGACGTGGTCGTGGCGATCAGCAATTCCGGCGAGACTCCCGAGGTGCTGACCCTGCTGCCGCTGTTCAAGCGCATGGGCGCGCCGATCATCGCGATGACCGGCAAGCCGGCCTCGACGCTGGCCCGCGCGGCCGAGGTGCATCTGGACGTGTCGGTCGCCAAGGAAGCCTGCCCGCTGAACCTGGCGCCGACCGCCAGCACCACCGCGACCCTGGCGATGGGCGATGCGTTTGCCGTGGCGCTGCTCGAGGCGCGCGGCTTCACGCAGGAAGACTTCGCCATGTCGCATCCTGGCGGCGCACTCGGCCGTCGCCTGCTGCTGAGGATCCGCGACGTGATGCGCACCGGCGAGGCGCTGCCACGCGTGGCGCCGGGCACGCCACTGACCGCGGCGCTGATGGAAATGTCGCACAAGGGGCTGGGCATGACCGCGGTGGTCGACGCCGACGGAATCGTCGTCGGGCTGTATACCGACGGCGACCTGCGACGCACCCTCGACCAGGGCATCGACGTGCGCGTCGCCAAGGTCGACGAGGTGATGACGCATGGCGGCAAGTCGGTGGACGCCGACCACCTCGCCGCCGAGGCCGTGCAACTGATGGAGAAGCACAAGGTCAGCGCGCTGCTGGTCAAGGACGCGGCAGGACACCTGGAAGGCGTGATCCACATGCACGACCTGCTGCGCGCGGGGGTGGTGTGATGTCGCTGCCGGCGTCCGGTCACGATTCCACGGAGATTCAGGCGCGCGCGGCGAAGATCCGCTGCCTGTTCCTGGATATCGACGGCGTGATGACCGACTGCAAGCTCTACCTGACGGCCGACGGCGAGGAAATGAAGGCGGTCAACGTGCGCGACGGCTGGGGCATGAAGGCCCTGCTCAGGCATGGCGTGGAGGTGGCGGTGATCTCCGGCCGCCCGTCCCGCGCGATGCAGAAGCGCATGGAGTGGCTGGGCATCCGGCACGTCGTGCTCGACACCGAGATCAAGCTGCCCGCCTACGAGCGCATCCGCGACACGCTGGGCCTGAGCGACGAGCAGTGCGCGATGATGGGCGACGACGTTCCGGATCTGCCCTTGCTGCAACGCGTGGGACTGGCCATGACGCCGGCCGACGCCCACGCCAGGGCCCGCGCCGCCGCGCATTTCATCAGTGGATGCCGCGGCGGCGATGGCGCGATCCGCGAGGCTGCCGACCTGATCCTCGCCGCGCAGGGGCAGGCAGGGTGAACCGTTACCTGGCCCCGCTGATCGGGGTGCTGCTGCTGGCGCTTGCCTTCTTCGGACTGCGCAAGGAGGACCGCCCGGTGGAGGAGGCGGGCTCCGGCGTCACCCAGCCGCGCTATGTGCTGCGCGGTGCCGAATGGAGCAGCTTCGATGCGAAGGGCGTGCTGCAGTTCCAGGGCAGCGCGGCCAATATCGATTACTACGACGACGAGTCCGCGCGCATGCAGACCTTCGAACTGCAGGTCTTCGGCACCGACGGCCCGCCCTGGGTCGCCACCGCGCCGGAGGGCTACGCGCCGCCGGGCAGTCGCGAGCGGCTGCAGCTGCGCGGTGGCGTCGAGGGGCATGGACGCTGGCCGGATGGCGAGCCGCTGGAATTCCGCACCCCCGAGCTATGGGTGGACACGCAGGCCGAGACGATCTCGACCGACGCCCGCGTGGACCTGGCAAGCCGGTCACGCAGCGGCAATGCGCGCGGCCTGCGCATCACCGGCGAAAAACAACAGATGTCTCTTCTGCACGAGGTGGAGATGCGTTATGTCCCGCGTTGAGCGCAGCGTCGCGATCCTCGCGCTCGCCCTCTGCTTTTCCTGCGGCTCCGCGCTTGCGCAGCAGGGGGAGGGAAGCGAGGGCCTGCGGCCCACCGGCCCGGTGACGATCACCGCTGACCATGCCGAGTGGCAGAAGGGAGGGGCGATGGTCTACACCGGCAACGTGCGCCTGGAATCGGGCGACCTCAAGCTCAGCGGCGACCGCCTTCACCTCACGCAGGCCGAGGATGGCGAGTTCGAGGCGAAGGTCGACGGTCGGCCGGCGGCGCTCGACCATGCCGGCCTCGCTGCCGCGAGCGGCGGCGACGGAAAGCGCGTGCCGGTGTCGGCGCGCGCCCTCCAGCTCACCTATGACTCGCGTGAGGAGATCGTCGTGATCGACGGCGACGCGCTGCTCACGCGGGGCGGTGACGAGATCCGCGGCCAGAACATCCGCTACGACGTGGTGCAGCGCCGCGTCGAGGCCCAGGGCAAGCAGGGCGGGCAGGTGCAGATCGTGATCCAGCCGCCGCCGCGCAAGGACAAGTCCGGCAGCAACGGGGCCGGCACACCGGCGCCGCAGCCATGAGCGACGCCCCGGTGGGCGCGGGTGGCGAGCCGTCCGTGCTGGCGGCCAGCGGCCTGGTCAAGCGCTACAAGAAACGCACCGTGGTGCGCGATGTCTCGGTGCGCCTGCGCGCGGGCGAGATCGTCGGCCTGCTCGGGCCCAACGGCGCGGGCAAGACCACGTCGTTCTACATGATCGTGGGCCTGGTCCCGGCCGATGGCGGAAAGATCGAGCTGGACGGTCGCGACGTCACGCGCCTGCCCATGCATGCCCGCGCCCGGCTGGGCCTGGGCTACCTGCCGCAGGAAGCCTCGGTGTTCCGCAAGCTGACCGTGGCCGACAACGTGCGGGCGATCCTCGAGCTGCGGCCGGACCTGGACAAGGCGGCGCGCGAGGCGGAGCTCGAACGGCTGCTCGGCGAGCTGCATATCGGGCATATCCGGGACGGGGTGGGGGAGTCCCTGTCCGGCGGCGAGCGCCGGCGCGTGGAGATCGCGCGATCGTTGGCGGCCAATCCGCGCTTCATCCTGCTTGACGAGCCCTTCGCGGGCGTCGACCCGATCGCGGTCGGCGACATCCAGACCATCGTTCACCACCTGCGTGACCGCGGCATCGGGGTGCTGATCACCGATCACAACGTGCGCGAAACGCTGGCCTTGTGCGAGCGCGCCTACATCCTGGCCGAAGGCCGGGTGATCGCCGAGGGACAGCCGGCGGAGCTGCTCGAAAATCCCATCGTCCGCAAGGTGTACCTCGGCGAACAATTTCACCTTTGACAGGGGCTTGCGGGGATCCGACGGCGCTTCCGCGGCACCGGCCCGAAGGGGCGCCGCGACCGGTCGCGGCATGAAGCGACGGGCATACGGAAGGTCCGGAAGGTTTCCGGACCGGCGGCATGGAGGGCGACCCCAAATTTCTTGAAGCAAGAGTCGTACCGGCGTATAGAATCGGGCCATGCATCCAAGAAGCCCTTTCCCCCTCCGCTGCCCATGAAGCAATCCCTGGCCCTTCGTCAGGGCATGGGTCTGACCATGACCCCCGCGTTGCAGCAGGCCATCCGCCTGCTGCAGCTTTCCAGCCTGGATCTGCAGATGGAGATCCAGCAGGTGCTGGACTCCAACCTGATGCTCGAGGCCGACGCCGAGACCCAGGAGACGGCCGACACCGAAGCTGCCGAAGTCGCCGCCGCGGCCGACGAGGCGGCCGGTCTGCTGGACGAGGTCCGCGCCGACGAGACCATTCCCGAGGAAATGCCGGTCGATGCCGACTGGGGCGACGTCTTCGACGACCATGTGCCCAGTTCATCCTCGTCCTCGTCCTCGGGCGACGACGAGGGCCTGCAGGACTACCTGCAGGCCAACCTGCACGCCGCCACCAGCCTGCTCGAGCACCTGATGACCCAGGCCCGTGCGGCGCCCTTCGACGACGAGGAGGTGGTGGTCGCAGCGCACCTGATCGACGCGATCAACGACGACGGCTATCTCGAGGACTGGGATGGCATCTGCGAGCGTCTCGCGCAGGCGCACGGCATTTCGCAGGCCTGCCTGGATGCGGTGCTGGCGCGGGTCCAGGAATTCGATCCGCCGGGGGTGGGCGCGCGCGACCTGGCCGAGTGCCTGACGCTCCAGCTCCAGCAGAGGCCCCGCTCGCGGGCCGGGCGCTGGGCGGCGATGGAGATCATCGAGACCGGTCTGCTCAACGTGGCGCGCAGGGACGAGGCCGCGATCATGCGTGCGACCGGCCTGACCGCCGAGGACGTGCGCCTTGGGCTGGAACTGATTCGCAGCCTGCAGCCGCATCCCGGGCGTCCTTTCCAGGCGCACGAGTCCGACTACCTGATGCCGGACGTCATCGTCACCAAGAAGAACGGCCGCTGGCGGGTGGCGCTGAATCCCGAACACATGCCGAAGCTGCGCATCAACGGGCGCTACCAGGGTTTCATCAAGCGTGCCGACCAGTCCAAGGATCAGCTGCAGCTCAAGCAGCATCTGCAGGAAGCGCGCTACTTCATCAACAGCCTGGAGTCGCGGAACGAAACCATCCTGCGCGTGTCGCAATGCATAGTTGAAGAACAACGCGCATTTCTGGAGTATGGGGAGGAAGCGATGCGCCCTCTCGTGCTCAGGGATGTCGCCCAGACATTGGGGATCCACGAATCAACCGTGTCCAGAGCCACCGCCAACAAGTACATGTTGACCCCGCGCGGTCTCTACGAGCTCAAGTATTTCTTTTCCAGCCACGTCTCCACGACGCAGGGTGGGGTGGCGTCCGCCACGGCCATCCAGGCCATGATCAAGCGCATGGTCAGCGCGGAGGATCCGACGCGACCGCTGTCGGATTCGACGCTGGCGGAACTCTTGCTGAAGGAAGGCATCCAGGTCGCGCGCCGCACCGTCGCGAAATACCGGGAAGCGTTGCGCATCCCGCCCTCGCACGAACGCAAGGCGGTGGCCTGACCCGGACCTGCCAAGTTCTCACCCGTTGTGGTTCCCGGAGCCGGAAGGCTCCATTACAGGAGGCACTGTGCGATGAATCTGAACATCTCCGGCCATCACCTCGACCTGACTCCGCCCCTGCGTGATTACGTGGCGACGAAGCTGAAGCGCATCGAGCGCCACTTCGACCACCTGATCAACGCGGACGTGATCCTCTCGGTCGAGAAGCTGCGGCACAAGGCGGAGGCCACGGTCCATGCCAGTGGTGCCGACCTGCATGCCGAGGCGGTGGTCGAAGAGGACATGTACGCCGCCATCGATGCGCTGATGGACAAGCTCGACCAGCAGACGCGCAAGCACAAGGAGAAGCTGCGTCATCACCACGTCAAGACCGCCGTCAAGCGCACGGTCCAATAGGCGCGCGGTTCCGGCCCCGTCACCCCGGTGACGGGGCTTTTTTGCGAGCCCCGTGGATCGGCGGGAGGACAGGGTCGTTCCGGCGGCGCGGCGATCGCCGGTGCGGATTGCGCGAGACGGAAGCGCGCGCGCTGGTGCCAGGTTCGAAGCGCGCGCCGGGGCGAGGCTCGAAGCGGCCGACTCCCCGGGCGCAGCGGAGACGAGCGGACACCGGGCACACCACCGGCAGGAATACCATCGGCAGGACATGTCCCTGCCCACCGGATGGCCGCATTTCCCTGCGGCCCGGCTTGGCGGCGGACTTCATCCTTCCGCTTTGGGCCTTTGCGCCGAACCTTGTTCCGTTCATCCACGGGGCCGCCGGGGTGGCGGCCGGCGGGCCTGATCGCACCCTGCGAAGAACCTTTTTTATCGGGAAGCGACCATAATTCGCACCCACAGAATCACTTGAGCGCGCGCACGCGCCTCCCAGAACTGGAGCCGAACAGATGAAGTTGACCGAGATCCTGAGTGCCGAGCGCGTCGTCAGCGGGACTGCCGTGACGAGCAAGAAGAAGGCCCTCGAAGAGTTGTCCAACCTGCTTGCGACCGGGGCGGCCAATCTCGGTAGCCAGGAGGTTTTCAACAGCCTCACGGGGCGCGAGAAGCTCGGCAGCACCGGCTTGGGGCACGGTGTGGCCATCCCGCACGGCCGTGTCGCCGGCGTCGACCGCAGCGTGGGCGCGTTCATGCGCCTCAAGCACCCGGTCGACTACGACTCGCATGACGGCAACCCGGTGGACCTGATCTTCGGCCTGCTGGTGCCGCAGACCGCCACCGAGGCCCACCTCAAGCACCTGGCCGCCGTCGCCGAGATGTTTTCCGACGATGACTTCTGCGCCAAGCTGCGCCAGGCTCAGGACAACGCCTCCCTGCACGCCCTGCTGTCCGGCTACAACCCTGCGCGCTGAGGCAGTCCCGACCGATGAAGACGTCGCGGCTGGCGCGGTCCTGCCGGCGCCATGCGCCGTCCAGGAAGGCCCGGTAAGGCCGCCGCCCGCCGTCACCTTGCCTGCCCCGAGAGGTTCACGAGCCCATCCATGAGCGCCACTGCGAAGGTCACGCTGCACGGTGTCTTCGTCGAGATCTTCGGACTGGGCGTGTTGCTGGCGGGCAAGAGCGGCGTGGGCAAGAGCGAACTCGCGCTGGAGATGCTCGCGCGGGGCCACCGCCTGATCGCCGACGACGCGGCCGAGTTCGAGCTGGCCCATGACGGCCGCGTGGTCGGACGCTGTCCGCCGCTGCTGTATGGCTTTCTCGAGGTGCGCGGGCTGGGGGTGCTGCACATCGGGCGCATGTTCGGTGAGCCGGCCCTGCGCGCGAGCAAGGCCCTGGACCTGATCCTGCGGCTGGATGCCGCCAGCGAGTACGCCGATCCGCCCGACCGCCTGCACGGCCGCCG
>CAMLNE010000193.1 GCA_946481265.1 uncultured Panacagrimonas sp.
GCTCCGAATCGTCCGCTAGCTCCGCAAGGAAGACCCTCTGGAGGAATTTCGGAATGTAGTGTTGTCGTTTGCCTGCCATGACGCATTTTTGCGCTAAGTGAAGTTGCCAGGGCACGTTTGAAAACCGCAGGCTTGAGGTGCGCGTCCTGCGCGCGCGCCGGCAGGCAGACTTCCTACAAGCGACATGTACGCGTCCATTGGGTCCACTGATTCCAGCCGGATGGCAGATCGATCACGACTGCGGGAGTTGCAGGGGCTGACCCTCTTGCTCGACGGCTCCGCGATAGTCCCGGAAATAGCTCGCCAGCAGGTTCCAGTTCCTACTCAAGCATTCTCGAACGATATGGTCGGCTTCCGCATCGGTCAGCAGCTTTCGCACCTTGGCGTTCGGCACGCCCATGCCAAATAGCTCAAGCGTGGCGCCGGCTGCACGCGCGGCATCCGCCAGCTTGACGGCGATTCTGAGGCCGCCGAGGTCGCTGTCTCCCCAGTGGAGGATCCTGGTCGTCGAGGCCGAAGCCACGGTGGCGCTATAGATTCGGAGCCATGTCGGACTCGGGAACCCCGGACAATAGAGCAGGAGTCCCTTGATGTTCCCCGCATGACCGCGGGCCAGTTCGTGGAAAGTGGTGAGGTTTTCCACCGTCAGCAGATAACTGCCATCCCACTCGATACAAGCAATGTCATCAGGGGGGATGGCATCGTACGGACTGCGGCTGGCTTCGCTCGTGCCATCGATCTTCCTGAACGTCACGCTCTCGCCTGCAACAAACAGTGGCAGTGGATACTCCACGAGTCCGACATGGGCGAAGACCTCGCGATCGGGCCGCGCCCGCGCGCCCGGCTCGCCGGTGAGTAAGTCCAGTTCTACTGACAAGTCGTAGATAGCCTTGGAGTCGGCAAATAGCTCGACGCCCAACCGACGGATGCTAACTTCGACTCTATCGACCCGGCGCCGAGACAGTTCTTCCAGAATTTGCAGAGCGGACTGGAATTTCTCGACATCCGCAGGCCCGCGGCCCCGTGGGCTGTAGCCCCGCGACCATCGGTCGAGCATCCACTGCACCTGGGGAAGGTGCACATGAGCGTCCAGGCGCCGGCGCGCGTTTTCGAGATGAATCCACTTCGGCTTGACGCCGAGAAAAGCTGCCAAGCTCTCATCGCTGACTAGGCGGATGCGCTCGATCTGACCGCGCGAGCCCGCGCGCGCTTTCCAAGTGATGGCGATCGCGCCCTCCTTCTCCGCTCGCTCAAGGGTCGCGTGAAGTTCCTCCAGAGCCTCAAGTGATCTTTGCTCGTGATACGCGGGAAAGCTTGCCGCTGAAAAGACAAGATCACGGGCTTTGCCTTCCACCAGGCGCGCGTCCTCAGCTCGTTTGAGGAGCGACGACAGGGCTTGCTGCGCGATGGGATTCATTTTGCTGCGGCGTTGGCCTTGGTTGCCGCCCGGGCCGTAAGCACATCGATCCGCTCTTGCAGCAGGTCGGGATGCTCGGTGGGCATGTCAGAGATCATCAGCTTGCGCCCGGCTTCCTTGATCAGGACCCGTTCGGCGTACACGCGCTGATCGAAGCGCGTCATCTGATAGATGCTGTGGCAGAAGGGAGAGAGACGACCAAAGGAATCGCCGGGCGCGGTCATCAAGAGCTGCAGGCCCAATGCGTCGAGGCAGCGCACCGCGCTGAGGGTGTTCTGCTCGTCCATTTTTTCGAAGGCCTCGTCGACCAGCATCAGGCCCAGTCCCTTGCGGCCGCCCGGAGCATCAAGGCGGTACGCGTGGGCCAGCGAGGCGCCAGCGATGAGGTAAAACGGCGACTTGTGCTCTCCGCCCGACCCCGGACCGAGGCGGCTGCTCAGCATGTTCACTAGGCGATCATCCACCTTGATCTCGACGTCGTACGCGAACATCACGCGGAAGTCGTCCATCGGGTTGGGATCCTTCACGGAAGTGGGGCCGCCGGAAGCCTCCAGCAGCGCGATGATCTGCTTGGAAGCGTCGTTCTCGCCCTCGAACAAGCTGCCGTCCTGATCGTTGGCGGCCTGGATGATGTAGTCGTAGATGCTTTGGTATTGCGGCTTCACCTTGGTGACAAAGTGATAGCGCTCGCGGCGGGTGAATTCGGGACAGGCGGCCAGCACCCGGTTGAGTTCTCGAATCGTCTGTCGAACCGAATCGATGGCATTGCGAATCGAGATCGCGACGTCCCGTCGGAAGCTGTCCTCTGCAACTTTGCGCGCGGCTTCGGCATCCCGTTCCCGATCCTTGAGCGTGGAGTCTTCCAGGGTCACCTTCTCCTGGAAGGCCCAGCGCATCGCCTTGCGCCAATCGGTTCGTTCCTCGATCAACGCATGGTTATGGGTCTCGATGAACAGCCGGAAATCGGGCATCACGACCACGGCGAGGTTGGTGACTTGCTCGCGAGCAGCCTTTGCCTTGGATTCGGCCTCGCGAATGATCAGCTCGGCCGCGGGCCTGACGCCGGCGATCGGCGCTTCCACTTCCTGGCGCAGCCGATCAGCCGCCATGGGGTCGTAGTCCGGAGAGTGTCGAGCCGTCGCCTCATCCGCCCGACAGGTCTCCAGGGCCTCGTTCACCTGGAGAACGGTTTCCTTGCGTTGGGCAAGCTGAGCCCGTAGCCCGCCCAGCAGCCCGACATGCTGCTTGGCGCGCGCACTGAGCTTTGGCTCCTCGTCACGCAGACGGTCGTACTCGGCCTGCACTTCGGCGAGCTGGCCCAGATCGATGGCGTCGAGCCGCTGGGATTGATCTCGCTCCGCATCGAACGCCGACAGCAGCGAATCGCGCAAGCCACGCACCTGCCCCAGCTGCTCTTCCCTCCCGGTGACGCCGGACACCAGGTTGCGCAGCTCCACGAGTCGCTTCAGGGTGGCGCCCGTCTTGCGCTGTGCCGCTTCAGCATCGGTGATCTCCTTACGCAGGAGCTGCGCATCCTGTACGTCGAAGGTTTTGCCGAGCTTGAAGCGGTCCTCGCTGAAGAGCGGTCCCGCGGTGGTGGACCCGCCCCCGCTGACGCCGCCATCCTTGGTTAGTGCCCGCTTGAACTTGCGCAGGTCCGCCGCGCTGTAGGCCTTGCGGGTGTCACCCAGGAAATTGCGCAGGTAGGCGAGCGCGACCGGATCGTCACCGGCGATGACGCTCCCGATCAGCTCTGGTTCGCTATTGCGACCGATCCGGTCGCGGAAGTGATTGGGCTGAACGATGTGGGCGTTGGAAAGTCGGGCCCGGGAAGGACGATCGAGCAACAGGCGAACGGCGTCGTCCTCACGTCCTTCCGGGACGATCAGGGCCATGCGCCGGTCCTTGAGGTAGGTTTCGAGCGCGGCCTGCCAGGACCTGTCCTGGACCTTCACGTGCGCGCACACCGGACGTGCATCGATCCCGGCGTCGAGAAGAAGCTTGTATGCCTCGTTGGCGTCGCCTTCGAGACGAACTCCAGTCTTGATGCTGGCGTCCTCGGCCAGCTTGAGCCGGCGCAAGAGATCCTTGGCGCCGTCGTCGGCGACCGTGGCCTCGCTGACTGCCACCTCGATTCTCTCGAACACAGTTTCGGCCGCGCTAAATCCGGATTCGATGGCCGTGAGCCAGGGATCGGGCTGCCGTTCCTCGAGCAGTTTGCGGGCCGCTTCCACGAAGCCGAGCAAATCGATGATCGCGCGGTCCGCTTCCTTGACCAGACTTTCAGCTTTGGAATCGCGCGCGGCGCGCTCGAGCGTGTTGAGCAACAACAGTGCGGGCTGTAGGGCTGCGGCGGTCGCGGACTTGCGGGCATCGAGCAGGTCCGATTGGTGGCGTCGTTGATGGACCGCTTCGGAGCCTCCCAGCGCGGCTTCCGCCGCACGCATGCGCGCCTTGAGCTGTTCCTTGTCGCGATCGAACTGCGTGTCGACGCGCTCGGCCTCGGAAACCTGACTGGTCAGGATCTCGATTTCGTCCTGCAGCTGCCCCTGCTTTCCAGCTTGGTCCTCGACGCGGATGGTGGCGGCGACCGCGCTCCAGTTGGCCGCGTTCTGGGCGGCGCGCATTACGCGGTCGAATTTCTTGCCGAGGGCGTCCAGATCGTCGATCTGTTTGCGCACGCTGTCGGCCAGCAGCACCAAGCGCTTGAAGTGTTCGATGTGCTGCATCGCCTTCTGCTTGTCGATCTTGCGCGAATCGATCAGGTAGCGCCTGACGAACTCATCGACAGTGCCGATATTGCGCAGCAGAACTGAGCGGCTGAACGCAGAGAGAAAAAGCTCGCGGTCCATCTTCTCCGAGCCGGAGAGACAGTGCAGCACCTCCGCGACGTACCGTTCTGGCTTGTCCGGAAACACGGCCTGGCGCTTGGCTGCTTTCGAGCGCGCAAGTGCCGTCTCACGAAAGTTGGCCCAATACGCGGGCACCTCGTCCTTTCCGATTTGTTCCAGGTGATCGCGCAGCGTGAGGGCGACGCCTGGCAGAACGTAGCGACCTTCCACGAATTCCTTGGCCTCATCCTCCGCAGCCGACAGTGCCACCCCGCAAGATGTCGGTTCGCCTGTATCTGTGTCGGTGAAGACTAGGGTCACGTAGGTCGTCGACTGTTTGCGGGCAAACTCGCCGTCCAAGGCTCCCAGGCAGTATTCGCGGACGGTCCGGTCGCGACCTCCACCATCTTTTTGTGCGTTGAGCTTGACGAAGTTGCCATGTGCCCCGAGAAGTGCGATCTGCACGGCGTCGGCCACTGCCGTCTTCCCAGTCCCGTTCGGCCCGAGCAAGGCGCAGTGGCCGCCGCCGATCTCGAACTCGCGCGCCCCGAAAAGAAAGAACTCGACGAGGATGACTCGATCAAGGCGCTTCATCGACAGACTCCAGGTCAACGGTTTCGGAGGCGCCGCTTTCATCGTCGCCCACGCCACTGGCGGAATACAGGGCAGCGATCCGGCTCACGATGGCCGGACTAACCATGGTTTCGATTCCCGGAAGGACCGCAATCTCGAACGGCTGGTCGGCGCCGCGTTCCAGAACAAGGATGCGGCTCATACCCATTCGCTGCGTCTGCTGCAGCAATGCACGAAGTGACCCGACGTCGGCCGGGAGATCCCGACCTGTTAGGGCCTTGTGTGCCGCTCGCAGTTCCTCGATCGAGGCGATGGCGCGGCCACCTGTCAGCTGCGCATCTCGAGCTTGCTGGTCATACAGTTTTCGCAGAGCCAGAACCAGCAGCGTTACGTCGGTCGTGAGCGCCATAGCCCGCTCGCGACGTGGAATGGCAGCCACGTGATCGCCGGTCTGACCCTCAAGCACGTCGAGGTCCAGATGCTCGAAGACCTCCCGGAAGGCCGGCAGGTGTGCCTTGATGATCCCGTACGCGAACTTCGGCCTGGAGTCCTCGTAGATAACCTGGTGGCAAAGCAGCGCATACGCCGCCGCCTTGAAATCCTCGACGGTATAGATGCCGCCGGACCGCGCGGCGGCTTGTTCCCAGACTTTCATGATCCCTTCTCCAAAGTGATGCGAAAGGCCGGCGAGTTCAGCTCCTCGAGGTCCGTGCGCTGTCCATCGATAAGTTCGACCTTCATCCAACGTGTTGCGGCCGACATCGGCATGTCTGCGCCCCCCTGGGGCTTGCGGGTTCGCATCATCGCGATGCGCGAGAGCGCCTCAAAGATCACCATGTCGCGCACCCCATCGATGCTGAGCTCGTCGGACTCCACCGACCTGCGATCGCCGAGTTGCTCGACGACGTACGTGCGCACGTCTTCGGGCTTCACGACGCGACGAGATGTCATCTCCCGCTGGAGCTGCCAGAGGGCGAGTTCGTCGATTGAGGGCTCATGGCGGACGATTGGAACCCGAACGCGCGGTGGTCGCGGGACGATCGGCTCGCGCAGATCGGTGTTCTTGAATAGCGCGCCCGGCGCCCAAGGCACCAGGACCATCGGCTCGTCTTCGCCTGCTCGGCCGACAATCGCTTCGGCAGCGTTCTTCAGGGATTTCTCGATTGCGCCACGCGAGCGCAGCCGATAGGCGATGAAGGAGATGGCCTGTCGCGACGCTTTGCCCATGCCGCTATCCAGGCGATCAAGGTGATCTTCGACATCCTCGAATCGGCGCAGGCGCTCCAAGTCGCGCCGAAGAGCGGAATCAGCTTCGTGCGGCGCGCGACTGGGCATCAAGTCCTTGTAGCCCTCCAGGAGCGCGGCGCGCTTGTCCGGGTCGTCGCGCAGGTCGCTGAGGATCTCGAGGATCTCGTGGCGATGCTGAAGCGGGTGGTTCTTCATCCGCAGCTCACGATAGTCGCCGATGAAGAGCGTGGTGATGTACTGCGTGAAGAAGCCCTCGACATACTCGGCCGTCGTGGCGCTGCTGCCGAGCCGTTCGACCAATTCCCGCGCGCGCACCCGGGTGTTGGTCAGCGTCGCGACCATGTCGCGGGCCAGCTTGGCTGCGGTCGGAAGACCCGCGGCGTTTTCCCGGGGGTCTCGAGACAGGGCTCGCATCGAGATCAGGATCGTCTGGACGTCGCAGCCGATTCGCGGTGGCCCGTCCTCGGCGAAGCGCTTCAGCATCTCGAGAAAATGCGCCTCGTACTCTCCCATCGACAGGAAGTTGCGGACGCCCCGCCGCGTTTCACGCAGCCAGCCGCTTTCGGTCAGTCGCTCGAGCAGATTGTTCGCCCGCACGTTGGGAGGCGTCGAGAGCTCGCCGATCCCTTCCTCGGGCTCCCATGCCGCGTGGGTCAGGACATGCTTCTCGATCGCCAGCGTGATCGTTCTATGGGGATACCCGTCCTCGGGCTGAATCGCCGCGTCAGGACCGAAATACTCCGTGTACAGGTCCACTAGAAGCGCCCACATGCGCGACCGGTTCGGGCCAGTCAGTGGACGCAGCAGATCACCGCGCACCCGACCGAAAAGATTCGGGGTGGCATAGGCGGAATCCTCGGAGTCTGCGCTTTCAACCATAATACGAGTTATGATAATAGTATCTTATACGATACTACAATCCAATGAGCCGAACGTTGAATCTCGTCAATGAGCGGATACGGGCGATCTGGACCCTGCTCCGATGGGAGGGAGAGATCCGTAACAGTCGTGTCCGGCAACTCTTCGATCTACAGTCGGTACAGTCTTCTCGCCTTATCGCTCAATTCGTTGCTGGGCATCCACAGGCAGTCAGGCATTCCCTAGCGAAGAAAGCATGGATCTGCGCCGACCCCAAACACGCCGTGCGAGAGGGCGGAGACTTCGCCGAATACTTGGCGCTGCATTCGGCAAGGGGGAAAAGCATCCCGGATTGGTTCGCCGATGCGCGACTCGACATGGCGATGCCGTCTACCCCCATCCTGGGATCGCTAATTTCTGCCGCCCGGGATTCGTTGGGAATCGAGATGGTGTATGCCTCCATGACGACCCCCGCTGGCCGCGCGCGGGTGATATTTCCCCACGCCATCGTTCGGCTCGAGCAGCGCTGGCATGTGCGCGCGTGGTGCGCGGAGCATGAGGAGTTTCGAGACTTCAACGTCGGACGCATCCAAAAGGCGAACCTGATCGGCAAGCCCTCTCCGGTAAAGGCGAGTCGCGACGCTCTGTGGAACAAGGAGATCGTCGTGCGAGTGATCGCGCATCAAGGGCTCACGGCGGAACACCAGGAGATGATTCGCCAGGAGTATTTCGCGGGTACCTCTGCGTATCGTCTGCACGCGAGAGCTGCGCTACTCCCCTACCTCCTCAAGACCGCGCGCGTCGCCGTTTGGCCAGAGCAGGAGCTACCGCCCGAATATCTTCTGCAGGTTGCTACCCCTGAGTCCATTCGGCCTTTACTCTTCGACGCGCCGACTCCGATTCGGATCAAGCGAGCACTTCGTCGAGACTAGCTTCGGCCTGAGGCGCTGGGTGGTGCGGACCAGTTCGGTGATAGTGCAGACTCAACGAGGAGAGTTCAGGAATTTACGAATGACGCCGCCGAGAACAGCCGCCAAACCGCGGCACTTAATCAATGCAGTGGGGCCGCCCATTTGCAGCTGGGCCAACCCCGATGGGGCGCGCTGAGACCATGGCGACGACAACTTCGCCGGCGCGCAAAGGCAAAAAAAATCGGCCTTCCAGCCGCTTGACTGCCGAACCGCGCAAGCCGGAAGCCAAAGCGATGAATCGAGGCCTGCACGCCGCGAAGGCGGCCAAG
>CAMLNE010000194.1 GCA_946481265.1 uncultured Panacagrimonas sp.
GGCGTGGCGTGATCCTGTTCGGCTCGGCGCGCCTGCCCAAGGACTCGGTGTCGTACCGGGATGCCGCCGAGCTGGCGGAACGGATCGCGCGCTGGACCACCCAGCAGCACGAGGTGGCGGAGCGTTACTACATCGTCACCGGCGGTGGCCCCGGCATCATGCAGGCGGCCCACGAGGGCGCGGCGCGCGTGGATGCCGCGCTCAATGTCGGCCTCAACATCTCGCTGCCGCACGAGGAGCAGGCCAATCCCTTCGTCGATGATCGGCGCAGCGTGGTGTTTCACTACTTCTTCATGCGCAAGTTCTGGTTCATGAACCTGGCGCGCGCCGCGGTCATTTTTCCGGGTGGATTCGGCACCATGGACGAGCTGTTCGAACTGCTCACGCTCACCCAGACGGGCAAGTCCTCGCCGATGCCGATCGTGCTCTACGACCGCTCGTTCTGGACCGACACCATCAACTTCGAGTCCTTCGCGCGGCGCGGCCTGATCAGCCGCGAGGACCTCGACCTGTTCACCTACGCGGATACCCCCGAAGAGGCGATGGCGATGATCCTCGAGGGCGTGCCGGCCTGAGCTGCCGGGGAGGGCGTGGAGGCCCTCAGCCGCGGTCGCGTGACGGCGGGTCGTCGAGATCGAGATCGAGGTCGTCGTCCACCAGCCGGCGGAGCTGACGCATCTCCTTGTAGCGCTCGACATCGCGCCAGTCGCGCAGCTTGCTGTCGGCCGACGGGATGTCCGGCTCGATGGCGCTCACGTCCTCGTCGCCGCCCTCGGAATCGAAGGGCGTCGTTTCGTCAAAGCTCTTGGCGGCTTCGGGTTGCGGCTTCTGTTTTGGCTTCGGCTTTCGGGCCATGTCCGGGAATGTCACGGATTCGGGTCACGACGGCCGGGCTTTTAGCAGGCTTTGGCGCCATCGTGAAGAGCCTGGGCAAAGGGCCGCGCGGCCGACGCGGCGTGTGCTCGGCGCCGATCCCGGATATCTGCGTGCGACAGCGGGCAGACAGGCCATTTCATCGCGGGTCGTCCTCCCGGCCTGCCCGATTCGGGGATCGTGAGGGCGGCCTTGCGCAGATCGGTTGCGCGCGCCGTGCGCGCCGTCCGGGCGGTCGCGCGAGCCCCCGGCGGGGCGCGCGTCGTGCCCGGCAGGCGGGCAAAAAATAACTACCGTGCTCGCGGGACCGTCGGTATACTCGCGGCCCCTCATGGGGCAGTAGCTCAGCTGGGAGAGCGTCGCGTTCGCAATGCGAAGGTCGGGAGTTCGATCCTCCTCTGCTCCACCATCAAATAGTCCTGCAGCATCCACGGACGACCAATAACCCCGCACAAATGCGGGGTTTTTGTTTTTGGAACCGGCCCTCGTCCGCGGGCATCCCGCGCCGCAGCTTGGCCGCGACAAGCAGATCGGCGCTCGCCGATCCACCGACTCGAGCCCTGCAGTGGCTGCCACCGGCAATCCATTTGCCGGCCCCAAGCCTGACGTCAAAGAAGCCCTAGTCCTTCGGACGTTCGACGATCCCGGGCGGGCGGGACGGCATTTCGGCAGGCGCGGTCACCGGCCGGTGTCTGGGACGAGAACCGGACGACCTCTTGATCCAGTGAAGATCCCGCAGGACCCTCACGGAATCTGCCACCTGCTCGCCGGCTTCCGGTGCATCCTGCTTTCGCGGATCGACCTGCATGGCGACCTCCACGGCTCGATTGCGCCGGTCGCTGCCCCAGCGCCGGCACGCCGGATACTGCGCCCTTCCATGCACGGCCGCCACTGCGCAAATAGTGGGTGTCGGCAGGTAGCATCGGCAGATGTGCTACTCGGCCATGGTCATGCAGCATTACCGGGATTACATCCGCCGCTTCGGGGCGGACGTGAGCCTCGCGGCGTTCGCGCGCCTGTACGGCTTCAAGCAGGCCGGGGTCAACGTCAAGACCCCGAGGGGGATGGACATAAGCTTCGACGCGGCGCAAACGCCCGATGAAGCCGAGATAAAGGGCTTCATCGACGACATCAAGCGCCAGCAGCGCGAGAAGTGGGAAGACGAACTACAGACGCAACGCGCGCGCCTGGCCAAAGCCGAGATCGATATTGCCGCGAAGCCGACCAAGAAAGCCGAGGGCGACAAGCGGATCGCGACCAGCAAGATTACGGCGCTTGTGGAACGGCTCGCAGATCTGGAACGGACGGAACTGCAGTCGCGGGACGCGCGGATTTACCCGATGTACTACGCGCCGGTCCTGATCTGGGAAGGCGGCCGCCGCGTGGTGAAACCGATGCGGTACCACTGCCGACCCGCAGGTAAGCCGGCGCACTACGACACCGCCTATCCCGGCTGCTACAACGCGCGCCGCGACAACCTGGAGGGATTCTGGCGCGAGCAGTTCGGGCATACCCATGCGGTGCTCTGGGTGTCCCGTTTCTACGAGAACGTAAGCCGCCATCGGCTTGAGCAGCGGGAGCTGGCGCCGGGCGAGAAAGAGCAGAACGTGGTGGTGGAGTTCCGACCATCCGAAGGACGGGAGATGTTCGTCGCGTGCCTCTGGTCGCGCTGGACGAAGCCCGGCGAGGAAGACCTGCTGTCGTTTGCCGCGATTACCGACGACCCACCGCCCGAGGTAGCGGCGGCAGGGCATGACCGCTGCATCATTGCCATCAAGGAAGAACACCTCGACGCATGGCTACAGCCAGGTGGCGATATCGCGAAGTCTTACGCGATCCTGGATGACCGGGAGCCGTTGTACTTTGAGCACCGGGCGGCTGCTTAGAGTCTGATGAAAGGCGACATGGATGCACAAACAAGGGTAGGGGCACTGGTAAGACTTTTCCTGGGCCGTCGGCAAAGCTGCACTACTTAATCATCGGTGCCGAAGGGAATCCGTGCTGGGCTTGCGCTTGCTACGGGCGAAAGGTCGAGATGGCGGTGCAGCTCAGGAAACAGGGCGCGAAGCTTATGGTGGTTCACGAAAACGATTTCCATGACGCGGTTGCAGACGCCGGTCGTTAAGGCGGAACCACTGCCGATTGTGAGGATTGAGCGAGTGAAGGCTTCTCTACCTTGCCGTCGCGCTTAGATGCTGTGGCTCGTCGGGCTTCCCGCGTTCGCCGCTGAACCGTGGGGGCAGCTCTGGGGGAAACTTTTAGACGGCGCTACAAAGAGCTCCTGAAAATGATGCACCGCAGCGCGCAATGCGGGTGTCCTCTGCCCCACCAAACAACCAGCAGTTCAACGACGGGCCCACGGTATCGCCGCTGGGCCTTTTCGTTTTCCGGGACGGTCCCGGCGGGGCCCTTGGGCAGTGCAAGCCGCCGCGCGCGGCGATCGATGCGGCGCTCACTCAAGCCGCGCCCGTGGGGCTCGTGCGTTGCGGCGCAGCCAGCGCATCAGACTGCCGAGGACCGGCAGCTTTTCGTACAGCTCCTCGGCGGCATCCCAGTAATCGCGGTGTTCGGTGAGACGGCCCTGGGCGTCGAAGCACAGGTGGCTGGCGCCCCTGATGCACTGGTTGACGCCGGCGCGCCAGCGGCGCATGCGGAAGTGGAAGCGCCACACCAGCACGGCCTCGCCTTCCCGGGCCATGCATTGCGTGATGACGAAGCGCGGCTGGTCGAGCGTGGCAAACATGTGGCCGAGCACGCGCGTGATCGCCTGCAGGCCGCGCACGTCGTTGAACGGATCCTTGAAGCGTGCGTCGGGCGCGTAGTACGCCGCCAGGCCGGCCAGGTGCGCCGGCGTGAGCTGTTCGTAGAAACAGGCCAGGCGCTCGGCCGCGGCCTGCGTGGCGGCGCTCGAAAGGGGCGGAACCGAAGGCTGCATCGTCATAGTCCGGTCATCCGGTGGACCAGCGGGAAGTACGCCCGGTATGGCAGCAGGCGCAGCAGCTTGAGCCAGGTCGTGAAGCGGCGCGGAAAGTGGATCTCGAACTCGCCACGCGCCCAGCCCCGCAGCACGGCCCGCGCGGCCTGTTGCGCGGTCAGCAGGGCGGGCATGGGGAAGTCGTTGCCGGCGGTCAGCGGCGTGTCCACGAAGCCGGGATTGATCAAGCTGACGCCGACGCCCCGCGGGCGCAAGTCGAGGAACAGCGTCTCCGCAAGGTTGATCAGCGCGGCCTTGGTCGGGCCGTAGGCCAGGCCCTGCGGCAGGCCACGCCAGCCGGCGACGCTGGCCACCAGGCTCAGGTGCGGCGCACGCCCGGCGGCCGCGCCGTCGACCAGTGCCGGCACAACCGCGGCCAGCACCTGCAGCGCGCCGGTGACGTTGACCTGCTGGTGCCGCAGCAACTCAGGCAGGTCGAGCGCGGTGGCGCGCATCGGGCGGTAGTGGCCCGCGCAGTAGCAGACCAGGTCGAGCGGCCCCTGCGACAGCAGCTCGCGTGCGGCCCCGCGCACCGCGTCGCCATCGGTTGCGTCGAGCGCCAGCGCCTGGCTGCCCGGATGGCTGCGCTCGAAGGCCTCGAGCGCCGGCCGCCCCCGCGCCGACACGATTACCGTCGCCCCGCGGGCGTGCAGTTGCCCGGCCACGGCCTGCCCGATGCCGCTGGAGGCGCCGATCAGCCATGCGCGCTTGCCCGACCAATCACGGATCGGCGGGTTCAGCGCCATGGTCCCGATCCCGGCTGGACCCTGCCCGCGGGTGGCCTCATTGCATGCCCTCGGCTGGTAGCGAAAGCAGGGCGCGACGCAGGGCCGGCTCGGAGGTCTGCGGCGACAGCCAGATGCCGAAGAAGCGCTGCGCCAACTCTGCATCGTCGATCGCGCCCAGCGGACGATCGCCGTGCCATAGCTGCATGCCCTGACCGGGGCGGTGCAGCCCGGTCAGGCGATCGCCTGACGCCACGTCCGGCAGCAGACCCGCCAAGGCCTGCAGCCAACGCTCGGCCTGGCCGGGTGCCAGTGCGCGCTGGCGCTGGATCTCCTCGATCGAGCGCTGCGCGATGGCGGCGCCGCGCAAGCGGCGGTGATAGCTCAGTTCCAGCACCAGCGGCTCGTCGGCAAAGGCCTGGGCATCGAAGCGTGGCCCGGTCCACAGGCGCGCATCGAAGATGCGCAGGCCCCAGACGCGCAGCCGGCCCTCGCCCAGGAGCCGTGCCCCGGGCAGCCATTGGTGCACGAAGGCCGGCGCGCCCACCTCATTGGCCAGGACCGGTATCTGGACGGCCAGCGCGATGCAGGCTGCCATGCAGGCGCACAGCAGGCCTGGGTTCGCTGGTGAGCGCCGGGCCACGCCGGCAAGCCGTGCTGCTGCGCCGGCCACGACTCAACGATCCCTCACCAGCGTGTATTGCACGACATCGACGTTGCGCGTGTCGAAGGCTGCCTCGCAATACGCCAGGTAGAACTCCCAGGTGCGCAGGAAATCACCATCGAAGCCCTGCGTCGTGATATCGGCACGCTGTTGTGCGAAGGCCTGGTGCCAGCGACGCAGGGTCTCGGCGTAGTCGGCGCCGAACGCGAATTCACGCTCCACGCGCAGGCCGGCCTGCTGCGCGGCCTGGCGAAAGCGCGACGGGCTCGGCAGGCAGCCACCCGGGAAGACGTACTGCTGGATGAAGTCGGTGCCGCGTACGTAGCGCTCGAACCGAGCGTCGTCGATGACGATGCTCTGCACGCAGGCGCGGCCGCCGGGCTTGAGCAGCCGATGCAGGTTGGAAAAGTAGACGGGCCAGTAGGCCTGGCCCACCGCCTCGATCATCTCGATCGAGCAGATGGCGTCATAGGGGCCATCCTGGATGTCGCGGTAGTCCTGCAGACGCAGGTCCACCTGCGACTGCAGCCCGGCTGCCACCATGCGCGAGCGTGCGTAGTCCAGCTGCTCGGACGACAGCGTCACGCCGGTAACGTGGGCGCCCAACTCGCCCGCCGCCATCTGCGCCAGCGCGCCCCAGCCGCAGCCGATCTCCAGTACCCGGCTGCCGGCCTGCACGCCAGCCTCGCGCAGCGCACGACGCAGCTTGGCCTGCTGCGCCTGCGCCAGGTCGCCGTCCAGTTCACCCTCGAACCAGGCCGCCGAGTAGTTCATGCCGGCATCCAGCCAGCGCGCGTAGAAGTCGTTGCCCAGGTCGTAGTGCGCATGGATGTTGCGGCGGCTGCCGGCGCGCGTGTTGCGGTTCAGCAGGTGGCGCAGGCGATAGACCAGCCGGCCCCACCAGGCGCCATAGACCATCGAGTCGATCGCGTCGCGGTTGCTCATCAGCAGCCGCAGCAGCCCGGCGAGGTCGGGCGTGCTCCAGTGCTGCGCGATGTAGCTCTGTGCCAGGCCCACGTCGCCGGAGCGAATCACGGCGGGGAACGGCTGCCAGCCATGCAGGTGCAGGCGTGAGGGCGGCTCGTCGCCAGGGCCGAAGCGAAGGGTCCGGCCATCGGGCAACTCCAGCAGCAGCGCGCCGCTGCGCAGCTGTTGCAACAGGCGCAGCCCGGCGCGTGCCGTGGCGGGTACGTCGGCGGGCAGGACAACGGTGGGACAGGATGCGGTGGTGCTGTTCATGAACGGGGAGGGATCGCAGGCACGGGGGAGGGAAGGCGCCCGCAAGCCGTCGGCCGCGGGTGCAGGGGAATGCGTTTGAGCCACAGCCGCAGCGCGTGCCAGTGGATGCGGACGATCACGCCCAGAGTCATCAGCGGATAGCCCCACAGCGCGCGCCGACGGCTGGCCGCATCGAGCGGCTGCAGGCGCCCGGCGACGCCGGTCAGCAGCAAGGGGCCTTCGGCATCATGGAAATCGATGCGCACGCGGGTCGAGGCCAGGCCCAGTTCGCCGTCGCGCTGGAACTCGAAGCGATAGCCGCCCTCGAGTGGACAGAACGGCGAGACGTAGAACGCCTTGCGGGCGCGGACCTCGCGACCGTAGGTCGGCTGGTCGATGAGGTAGACGTGGCGCTCGCCGAAGGTGTTGTTCACCTCGACCACGATCGCGCGCAGGCGGCCGTCCTGCTGGTGGCAGTACCAGAAGCTGACTGGCTTGAAGCTGTAGCCCAGCACGCGCGGATAGCAGTGCAGCCAGACCTCGCCCTGGGCGTCGTGGATTCCGACCTGCGCCAGCAGTTCGTCGAGCCAGGCCAGCGCGCCACCCTGGTCCGGCGGGCGGGCGTCGCCATGGTCGACATCGTGGAAGCTCAGCGCACCGGCGCAGTTGAGTGCGAGCGCGCCGGCCGACTGCGGCTGCTGCCGCAGTCGGCGCATCGGTAGCAGCAGGAAGAACGTGCGCAGCGCGAAGCGATGACCGCGCGGCCGCAGGCGTGTGTGCCACAGCGTGCCGAAGCCGATGTGCGGCACGGCGTCCGCGCAGCGGGGTGCCGCGGTCGGGCTCATGCGGCCTCGCGGCGGCGCATCTGCGCCAGCAGCAACTCGGCCGCGCGATAGCCCGACTGCAGGCCATCTTCGTGGAAGCCGTAAGCGGTCCACGCGCCGCAGAACCAGGTCTGCTGCAGGCCCTGCAGCAGCGGCACGCGTTCCTGCGCCGCGATCGCGCGCAGGTCGAACACCGGGTGCTCGTAGTCGAATTCGCCAAGCACGCGGCGCGGATCGATGGTGCGTACCGGGTTGAGCGATACGAGCACCGGGTCTGCGAACGGCAGCGGCTGCAGGCGATTGATCCAGTAATGCAGGCACACCCGCGCCGACCCGCGCTCTTCGCCAGCACGCGCGTAGTTCCACGCCGCCCAGGCGCGGCGCTGGCGCGGCATCACGCGGCAGTCCGTGTGCAGGACCGCGCGGTTGGGCTGGTAGCGGATCGCGCTCAGGACCTCGCGCTCCGTGGCCGTCGGCTGCGCCAGCAGCGACAGGGCCTGATCGCTATGCACCGCCAGCACCAGCGCATCGAAGCGCTCGACGCCCTCGGCGGTGTGCACCCGCACCCCGGCGGCGTCGCGCACGATGCTTTGCACCGCCGTGGCGAGCCGCACGTCCAGCCCCGAGGCCAGCTTCTCGACATAGCGCCTGGCGCCGCCGGCCACCGTGAACCACTGCGGGCGGTCACGCACCTGCAACAGGCCGTGGTTGTGGCAGAAGCGGATCATCGTGACCACCGGGGCGCCGAGCTTCGGGGTCGTGCGGCCGGCCATGGCCAGGATTTGCGCGAGCTTCACCTTGCGATCCAGGGCCCGCGTGTAGGACGCCTGGATCACCGGACCGTCGGCGATCGGATCGGAAAAAGGCACTCCGATCTCA
>CAMLNE010000195.1 GCA_946481265.1 uncultured Panacagrimonas sp.
GCTGATGGTGGGCGTGGCGCTGCTTTGCATCCCGGTGTTCGTGAGCGGCAAGCGCGTCTCCCGCGCCGAGGGCGGCGTGTTCGTCGGCGTCTACGCAGCCTATCTTCTGTGGCTCGTTTTCGTTCGCGCCTGAGCGCAACACGCGTCGGCTGACAGCCGTGCACGCGGGCAAGGCGGGTTCCCGCATGCAACGCCGTGCCGCCGCGGAGCGGACGCTGCGACGCCGGCAGCGCATTGCGACTCAGACGCGGGCCGCGGAACCTGCGCGTGCCGGATCGGGCACCGGAATGACCATGCCGAGCTCGAAATCCGGGTTTTCGTTCACGCCGTCCTTCCGGTATCCGCGTGGATTGCACAGCACGCGCGTCGCTCCCACCCGGTAGTCGAACGAGTTGTGCGTATGCCCATGGATCCACAGGTCGACCCGGCCGGCGTCCATCAGCGCCTCGGCCTCGGAGACGAAGCAGTCGTTGATCGGTGAATCCGCGAAGCGCGGGTGGATACTGCGCCGCGACGGCGCGTGATGGGTGATCACCACGGTCGGCCCATCGAAGGGAGCAGCCAGCGTCGCGGCGATCCAGGCGGCGTTGGTCGCGAAGCGCGCCGCGCTCTCGCGTGGCGAGAACAGGTCGGTGCCCGCCTCCGCGATCCGGATACGCGAAAAGTCCCATACCAGCGAGAGGGCGATGCGTTCGGCTTCCAGCCGCTCGGCCGGATCCTGTGCCAGCTCGAAATTGGTCCAGAGGGTGCTCCCGAGGAAGCGCACGCCATCGACCACGGCCACCTCGTTGTCCAGCACCGTGATCGCCGTTCCCTGTGCGAGTTGCTTGAGCCGCCGAACCGTGCCGTCCAGGCTTCCGCCGTAGAACTCGTGGTTGCCGGGAACATAGAGGACCGGACGCTCGAGGCTGCGCGCCCAGGCGATGGCGGCATCCGGGCGGGCGATGTCGCCGGCCAGCACGATCAGGTCGGCATCGGTGCGCGGCGGTTCCAGCCCGGCCACGCTCAGGTGCAGGTCAGACATCAGGTTGATCTTCATGGTGCGATCACGCTTCTCCTTGCCGGCATCGGCCCGTGATCCCTCGGAACGCCGGGGACCCTCCGCGGTAGCGTAGCGAGCGAAGGCAGTTCGCGTGGCAATGGGCGAAGCGGCCGCAGCGCGCGTCAATCCTCGCAGCTCGGGGCAGCGCGCTCACGCGGGATGCCGGGCCCCGCTGCCTGTTCGGTGCGCCCCTAGCCTGCCGCCGCCATCCGGGTCCTGGCCAGGAGCCGCTGCACGAGCCCCAACACCAGCACGATCAGGCCACCGGCGACGATGCCGGCCAGCGCACCGCAGATGGCCGGGACCAGTGCGGCGAGCAGTCCACCCAGGCCGGGCCAGGCCGCCACGGCGTGTTCGATGTCTTCGGCCAGGTGATGCAGTGGCGGCAGGCCGTGCACGAGGATGCCGCCGCCGACCATGAACATCGCCGCGGTGCCGACCACCGACAATGTCTTCATCAGCTTCGGTGCGAACGCGAGAATCGCGCGTCCCAGCGCCCTCTGGACGGCGCTGGCGGCCCGGTTCAGATGCAGGCCGACGTCGTCCAGCTTCACGATGCCGGCCACCAGGCCGTAGACACCAACCGTCATGATCGCCGAGATGCCCACCAGCACCGCCAGGCGGCTCATGAAGGCCTCGTTCGCGACCGTCCCCAGGGAAATCACGACGATCTCGGCCGACAGGATGAAGTCGGTCCTTATGGCGCCTTTCACCTTGTCGCGCTCGAACGCGACCATGTCGACCTCGGGATCGGCCACCGCCTCGACCCGTTTCTCGTGGCGGACCCGGTCCTCCTCGGCATCGTGCAGGAACTTGTGCGCGATCTTGTGAAAACCCTCGTAGCAGAGGAAGGCACCGCCGAGCATGAGCAGCGGCACCACCGCCCACGGCGCCACCGCGCTGATCGCAAGCGCCGCGGGCACCAGGATGAGCTTGTTGATCGTCGAGCCCTTGGCCACCGCCCAGACCACCGGCAGCTCGCGGTCCGCCTTGACCCCGCTGACCTGCTGCGCGTTGAGCGCCAGGTCGTCGCCCAGCACCCCCGCGGTCTTCTTGGCAGCCACCTTGGTCATCACCGCCACGTCGTCGAGAATCGTGGCGATGTCGTCGATCAGGGTCAGCAGGCTGGCAGCGGCCATCGGCGTCGTCGTGCGGGGGCGAGGAATGAGCGCAAGTGTAGGCAGTCGGCGGCGCTCAGGCGCGGTCCTGATTCAAGCAGGAACACGGCTGGCGGCGGGGCCGATGCGCCGCTCCAGGGCCCTGTCCTGCACCTGCAACCCGGATCCGCCAGGCCCTCCTTGCAGCGCGGTGCGGCAAATGCGCACCCCCTTGAACAAGCGCCGCGCTCAGTTGCCGCTGCGGTTCTCCCTGATTTCCGCGGCCTGGTGAAAGGTCGGGCGATTGATCCAGTGGATCGGCGGCACCGGCTGGAAGGCAAAAGACGTGTGCTCCACCGCATCGCAGTCCTCCACCGTGCCGCAGTCGGCCGCCTTGGCGTAGCGGAGCTGGCTGCCATCCCAGGCGGCCAGGTTGCCGAGCCCGCCAAGATCACCCAGCGCCTGGTCGAGCGCGCTCAGCACCGCCGTCCGGCAGACCGCCGGATCGCTCGAGCCGGCGCATTTGAGCGCCCGGTAGTCCGTGCGTTCGGGCCGGCCCAGCGCCGTCTGCATCAGCCGCTTCATGTGCTGGAACCAGCCCTCCTGGTACGCCGAGCCCACCGCGCCCGGCGCATCGTAGCGACCGGTCAATGCCGATCCGCCGGCCGTCTCGATCGCCGAGAGCTGCGGTGTCACCGCTTCCACCAGGCGCAGGTACCAGGCGTCCATCAGGACCACGGCCGCGCGGTGATCGTAGAGACCGTCGGCGTCGCGGTCGCGACGGTAGGCGCCAAGCCCCTGGCCGCCGTCGATCCAGTTCGCCGATCCTTCTCCAACCCAGTCATCCAGCAGGGCCAGCGCGGCGGTCTGCTCGGCACCGAGCGTGCCCTGGCGGGCCAGTTCCAGGATCAGTGGCAGCACGTCGAAGCCGCGCAGGTCGGTGAAGGCGGCATCGCCGGCGATCTCGATCATGCTCGCCAGGTCGTGCTTGCGGCCGGAGGCCTTGAATGCGGCCAGGCGCTTGCGCAGGTTCTCGACGCGGTGCGTCGGCCCGTAGCTGCCGTTGCCGTCGGCCGCCCACCAGCCCGGGGCCCCGGAGTTGTTCCAGTTCGCCATGTATCCCTCGACCGGGTTCACGTTCTGGATGTGCGCCTCCAGCGGCAGGAAGCCGGGCCACTCGTAGTAGCCCTGCGCATCGACCTGCTCCGGATAGGCGCGAGAGGGATACGGCAGCGCCCCGCTGGCCGCGTTGCCGCCATAGACGGTGAAGAAGTCGGCCGGCAGGGCCTGATCGACCCCCCATTCGTAGTTCCCGTCTCCCCAGGCCGGCAACTCGGGGTTGTGCTGCGGATGACGCTGCGGATAGAGGCCGGACTGGATGAAGGCGATGTCCTGGCTGTCCGCGTACAGCCAGTTGAATGTCGCCGTCATGCTGTTGAAGAGCTTCTTGAAGCGCGTGTGATCCATGGCCAGGCCGGTCGTGGTCAGCAGCGCGAAGGGCGCGGCGGTGTCGACATCGGCCAGGAAGGTGGAACGCTGGCGTGAGATCACCACCGGCTCGCCGCCGAGCAGCGCGGTCCCGGTCACCGGGCCGTAGTGCGTGCGCAGCACGTAGCGGTTCACTGTTTCCGCCGTCGGCGGGCCGCCCAGCGCGATGCTCGCCACCGTCGGATTCGCCGTCCAGCTGTCGAGCCGACGGTACAACCGCACGCACTGGCCCTTGTACAGATAGCCGTCCGCGTCGATGAAGCCGTCCTCATCCGCATCCTCGCGCGAGGCTGGCGTGCCGTCGGTGTTGCACAGTTTCGAGACGCGCGTGTCGGTGAAATCCGAACCCGCGGAGGTGGGTGTCCACGCGAAGTCCAGGCCGCGGCCGATCACGACGTACGGCAGATTGACGGTGGTGACGCCGCGCGCGGCGAACTCGTAGGGCGTGCCGCCGCGACTGACCACCGCGGCCTCCCACAGCAGCTGCGGCGCGTAGTACCCCGTCTGCGGGCCGCCGACGAGGATGGGATGGCCGCTCTGTGTTTCGCTGGCGGCGGCGGCGATCCAGTTCGACGTGGTCTGCGGCAGCCCCAGCGCCTCCAGGTATTCGCGACGGCTGCTGCCCGGATCGGCGGAGACGCGCAGCGCCTGCGTGGTTCCCCGGGCCGCCGCGAGCAGCGGCGGACGATCCGCCAGATCGGACGGCGCGCTGACCGACAGGCCCGGCAGCGCGGTCAGGCCCAGGCTGCCGAGCAGGTCGAGCAGCGGCGCCGGCACGACCGAGGTGATCAGCGGGGCAACGATCCCGGCCAGCCCGACATGCGTCTCCAGCATGTGGCCGCGAAAGCTGCCCGCGTCCCAGATGGCGACACCGGCCTGCAGGTTCATCGGGCAGCTCTCGTCGAGCGTGGGCGGCGACTGCGTGGCGAAGCGGGTCGAGATCGTGTGCGGTGTATCCGCCGCATCCGCATGGCGCAGGTCGCGCCACAGCTCGCAGGCCGCCTGCGGCAGCGTGGCAGTGCCGCCGCCGATGCCCGGATCGAGTGCCTGCAGCAGCTGCACGTTGCGCGCCTCGCCGCCGCCGCCCAGACCCAGCGCGGACTGGATGAGGACCGCGTTGGCGACGACATCGTTGACCGTGAAAGGCGCCGGCGGAAACGTCGCGCGGCTGCCCACGCCGACGCCGAGCGACAGGTATTCGAGCGGCACCTCGCCGGCGCCCTGCGGCGTCTGCAGGAACGCGATGTAGGCATTCATGCCGGCGACGAACATCTGCGTGTCGCTGAGGAACATCGGCCCCAGCGGGCCGAGCTTGGCCACCGCGTTGTCGACGATGCCGGTGATCTCGGCCTCGCTGTAGGCCGAGTCGGAGGCAAATTCCAGGTCCAGCTCGTAGGTCATCGGCGCCGGGCCCAGCTTCTCGCTGGCGCGCCCGCGTCCCAGGAACCGCAGCAGGTCGAACAGCCAGAGGCGGTCCTGCGCCGCCGCGAAGCCCATCGCGTACTCGGCCGAGGCGCGATCCTGGGCATCGATATACGGCACGCCCCAGCCGTCGCGACGCAGGGTCGCATTCTTGCCGTTGGGCGCCGTCAACACGCGGCTCGACACCGCCTCGGCATCGGAGATCGTCAGGTCGGCGCGCTTGAAGTAGTTGCAGGCCTGGTCCGAGCGCTTCACATGTGCCGCGATGTCCGCTGGCGCGATGCAGCTGTCCGACTTGAGTGGCGTCTGCGCGTGGGCGAGATCCGCATACATGTCGAGCTGGTCGCGGTAATACGGCGCATAGGCAATCTGCGGCTGGCCCGGCAACGGCCCGCCGATGCCGCCCATCGCGTTGCCCGTGCTCCCGGGCGGCACGATGCTCAGAAAGACGTTCGGTCCGGAGGGCGTCAGGCCGCCGTCCCCTTCCCCGCCATCGTCGCCTGCACCGTCACCGATCGCGTCGAGGGCGGCCGATCCAGCGTAAGAATGGCGGTCGCAGGCGGCCATCGCGCCACACAGCACCAGGACCAGCAGCCAGCCGGTTGCGTTGCCTGCACGGCTGCGAACAAGATTCGGCGCAAACATGGACTCCTCCTCCGGTGAGCCGTCGCCGCCGCGCGTCGTTCGCGGTCGGACCTGCGGCTTCTGCTTGTATTCGAACCGCCACCGGCGAGGATCGCCAGATGGAGAGCCAATTTTGCTGCAGGCCGTCATGATGGGCCGCCGCGTCGCTCCGTGTCCCGGGCCGCGGCGTCCCAAGCTGGGGAGGCAAGAAAAGCATGCGCCAGAGCACCGAAACCGTGAAGCGCTTCCTCGACGCCTGGGGCGCCAGCAAGGGCTACAGGAACGCGATCCGTGAATTCTTCACCGAGGACTGCGTCTACGAGAACGTCGGCCTGTCGCTCACCACCGGTCCGTCCGAGTCGATCGACTTTCTCGACGGCTTCGCCCAGCAGCTCGGCTTCGCCAGCCTGATGGTGGACATGCGCGCCATTACCGCCAGCGGCAACGTCGTCATGACCGAGCGCGTCGATCACCTGTTCGACGGCACCGGACGACGCCTGGCCACCCTGCGCGTGATGGGTGTGTTCGAGCTGCGCGGTGATCGCATCTGCGGATGGCGGGACTACTTCGACCCGGCCGCGCTCAACCCTTCCTGAGCGCCCGCCATCCCGGCGCCGGCATCCAGACCCCAGGCTGTACCCGCAAGGAGAGATACATGCAGATCGGTCATTTCACGATGCCCTCGCATCCGCCCGAGCGCGGCCTGAAGGCAGGACACGACTGGGATCTGCAGGTGCTGCGCTGGTGCGACGAATACGGCTTCGCGGAGGGCTGGGTCGGCGAACACCACACCGCCCCCTGGGAGCCCAATCCCACGCCGGACCTGCTCCTGGCGCAGGCCTTCCTGCAGACCAGGAACATCCGCCTGGGGCCCGGCGGCTTCCTGCTGCCGTACCACCATCCCGCCGAACTGGCCAACCGCGTGGCGATGCTCGATCACCTGTCCGAGGGACGCCTGAATTTCGGCGTCGCGGCCAGCGGGCTGCCCAGCGACTGGCACCTGTTCAATGTCGACGGCATGTCGGGCCAGAACCGCGACATGACGCGCGAGGCGCTGGAGATCATCCTGCGCCTGTGGAGCGAGGACGAGCCTTTCACCTACGAAGGCCGGTTCTGGAAGGTCAACAAGCCGGGCGCGATGTTCGACGTGCTGCGTCCGCACATCAAGCCGGTGCAGGCGCCGCATCCACCGATCGCGGTGGCCGGCCTGTCCAAGGGTTCCGACACGCTCAAGCTGGCCGGCGAGCGCGGGTACATCCCGATGAGCCTGAATCTCAACCCGGCCTACGTGGCCAGTCACTGGGAATCGGTGCAGATCGGTGCAGCGCGCACCGGCCGCACGCCGCGACGCGCCGACTGGCGCATGGTGCGCGAAGTGTTTGTCGCCGATACCGACCAGGAAGCCTGGGAGCTGTCGGTCAACGGCCCGATGGGCCGCATGATGCGCGAGTACTTCCTGCGGCTGTTCGGCGCGCTCAACGCGCTCGAATACTTCAAGCACGATCCGGCCGTCCCCAACAGCGACGTCACGGTCGAGTACTGCGCCAGGCACAACTGGATCGTCGGCTCGCCGGACACCGTCGCGCGACGCATCGAGGAGATCTACCACGAGACCGGCGGCTTCGGCACCCTGCTGGTGTTCGGCTTCGACTACGCCGACAACCCGCGCGCCTGGCAGCGTTCGCTCGAGTTGCTCGGCCGCGACGTCATGCCGCGCCTGAAGCACCTCGTGCCGGACTGAGACCCCGGGTCCGCCCAGCCACGGACCGGCCCGATGCACCGCGCCACCGTCTCCGGCTTACACTTGCGACGCATCGCGCCGACACCGGCGCGATTGCCATCGAATCACCATCCACTGAGGAGTCACGAGCATGATTGCGTACGCCACCCTGGGCACCAACGACCTGCCGCGCGCCACCCGTTTCTACGATGCGCTGCTCGGCGCGATGGGCGCCAAGCGCGCCATGGAATTCGAGCGCATGGTCATCTGGGCCAGCGCTCCCAATGCGCCGATGCTGGGCGTCTGCACTCCTTTCGACGGCAAGGCTGCGACCATCGGCAACGGCACCATGATTTCGCTGGGCGCTTCGAGCAAGGAGCAGGTCGACACGCTTTACCGCAAGGCGCTGGAGCTCGGCGGAACCGACGAGGGTGCGCCCGGGCAGCGGGGTCCGTCGTTCTACATCGGCTACTTCCGCGATCCCGACGGCAACAAGCTGAACTTCTTCTGCCCCACCTGAGCGGACAACGCTCGCGGGCTGTGCTCCGCAGGATGTGCCGGGCGAAGCAGGGGCCGCGATCCCTGTGCGAGGGCGTACAGGACCTGCAGGACCCCGCCATCCCGCGGCGATCCGGGCAAGGAAAAGCCTGATGAAATCCCGAACCGGCGCTTGGCGCCTGTTCGGGTCTTCTCCCGGCTAAGGATTCTCTGATTTACCTGGTGGCTGGCGCCCCAAGCCGATAAGAAATCCG
>CAMLNE010000196.1 GCA_946481265.1 uncultured Panacagrimonas sp.
GGTGGCCTCAAGGTACAAGTACTGGAAGGACGCCTGGAGGCGCAGCGCATGCGCACCGTGTTGCGCATGAACCTTGATCCGCTCACGCCGCTGCCGGGTTTTGCCCGCAGGGTCATCAATGGTGCGATCAGCATCACCCATACCGTGGAGTGGAACGCGGCGGATGGCAGCGGCTCAATGCAAGTGGTCGCCGCGCACCTCCCCTACCGAGCGACGTCGCGCATTCGTCTCGAAGCGGCCGCGGGAGAGGCCACCGACGTCGTCTCCGACTGGTGCATAGAGTTCCGCCTGCCGCTGATCGGGAATGCGCTCGAACGCATCGCCGCCGAGGAGATTCGTCTTCGGCTGCAGGCCGAGTGGAGCGCCTGCGATCACTTGATTACAGTCTCCTGAGGGTGCCTTGGCATCCTCTGCCCGGCTCGCAGGAGTACCGGAGACCCTTTCCGAGCGCGCTTTCGACCATAATATAAGGGTTTCAACCTGACCCGATCTCATGACCCAGCGACTGCAAATCTGCGAAACTCTGCCTCTGCCCGTCGAACTGGCCTTCTCTCGGCTGGCTGACCATCAGCGCTTGGGCGCGGCGCTGGGCCTGCCGGTCAGGCGCACCCGCGACGGCGAGGGCGACGTCAACGGCCTGGGCTCGGTGCGCACCATTGGACTTCGCCCGCTTGAAGTCGACGAAACCATCACGCGGTTCGACCCTCCCCGCCGTATCGACTACCGCATCACCCGCGGATCGCCGTTGCGCAACCATCGCGCCAGCGTCATCTTCTCCGCGAACGGCAGCGCAACCGAGGTCACCTGGAACATCGAGTTCGATACCGCCCCGCGTCTGCTCGGGCCTGTGCTCAAGCGCGCGCTAGGCCTCGGACTGCGTCATGCCCTGCGCAAGATCGGGCGGGCCGCTTGAGTCTGCCCCGGCGGCGCTTGGCATCGTGCGGAAGAACCCTGGGCATCGCATGAACCAGGAGTTCCCTTACCGTATGGCCGAAGTGATGCAACTCACAGGGGCGAGTCGGGAAGCGGTGCGCTTCTATGTCAATGCGGGTCTGTTGCCGGAACCGCACCGAACCGCGCGCAACATGGCCTGGTACTCGCAGCAACATATCGAGATCATCAAGCTGGTTCGTGCCTTGCAGGAAGAACAATTCCTACCGCTCAAGGCGATCAAGGCGCTGTTCGACGACGACAAGAACTTCGATTTCACGGCGCGGCAGCGCAGCATCTTCGCGAGCATGCGCGAGGAGATGGAGATTCGAGCCCGCCGCCAGCTCCCGGGTCCGAGTTCGCACGGCTTGGCCGAAGCCCTCGGGCTGAGCCACGAAGATTTCCGCGAGCTGCAACAGGTCGGGGCCATCCGCACCCACGTTGACCAGCTGACCGCAGACGAGGAAGAAATTCTTCGGCAGTTCGCCATTCTCAGGCACAGCGGCATGACGGCCGCGAGAGGATTCTCCGCGCGGCACCTGCAGATCGTACAGGCATCGACCGATCTGCTGTTTGCCCAGGAGCTCAAGCTATTCCAGGAGTTGCTGGTGGATTTGCGCGACGACGAGATCCCTGTCCTCATGACCCGGGCGATTCCGGCCATCAACCGCATCTTCGCGGTGCTGCACGAACAAAAGCTGCGTGCATTCGTGGCGATCAACGCCCGACAGGACGCCGCGCGGCACGCCACCGGCGCCAAGCCAGCGTCCAAACCGAAAGCGAAATCAGCTCGGCGCAGCAAGGCAAGAAAATAGTTCGGTCCTAATGGGAGTTCGCGCCCAGACGGACGCGGCGCGAACAGCCGCAAGGAGTATTCCGTTACAGGCGTCTTGCCCTGTCCCGGGTTACCGAGTCCGCGACGACATCGGCCGGTGGGCGCCTTTGATCGGGCCGGCGATACCTCCGTCATTCGGCGAGGGGCCGGTATGGCGCCCGCAACTCGAGCGATTTTCTAACGGTTGTTTGTTATATTAAAGCTCCCCCACGTCGCGCTGAAAGCCTTCATCTCATGCCTACCCGGAAGTCGCAGAACCTCAGATGATCCTCACCGACGACCAGCGCGCGCTGCGCGACACGGCCCGGCGTTTCGCCGAACAGAAACTGCTGCCGGACTACCAGAAGCGTGAAAAGTCCGAACGCCTGGACCGCAACCTGGTGCGCGAGATGGGCGAGCTGGGCCTGATCGCGCCCGACCTGCCGGAGCAGTACGGCGGTCTCGGCGCCAGCGGCCTGACCACCGGCATCCTGATCGAACAGGTCGGCTGGGGCGACATCAATGTCAGCTACGTGCCGCTGATGGCCTCGCTGACCGGCAAGGTGATCGCGGCGCACGCAAGGCCGGCGCTGGCGGAGTACTGGCTGCCGCGCATGATCCGCGGCGAATCCATCGTTGCCCTGGGCCTGACCGAGCCGCGCGGCGGCTCCGACGCTGCCAACCTGATGCTCAAGGCGCGGCGTGATGGCGATTGCTGGGTGCTCAATGGCGAGAAGACCTCGATCAGCTTCGCCGACCAGGCCGACGCCATCGTGCTGTTCGCCCGCACCGGCGCGGTCGAAGACGGCGCGCGCGGCATCAGCGCCTTCCTGGTGCCGCTGACGCTGCCCGGCGTGCAGCGCACGCACTTCAACGATTCCGGCAGCAAGATCATCGGCCGTGGCTCGGTGTTTTTCGACGACGTGCGCATCCCTGCCGATCATCTGCTGGGCGACGAGAACAAGGGCTTCGTGCAGGTGATGCAGGGCTTCGACTACAGCCGGGTGCTGATTGCCCTGCAGTGCATCGGCTCGGCGCAGGCCTCTCTGGATGAGGCCTGGGCCTACACCCAGGAGCGTGTGGCCTTCGGCGCCCCGCTGGCGCAGTACCAGGGCGTGAGCTTTCCGCTGGCGGAGTACGACACGCTGATCGCGGCCACGCGCCAGCTCTGCTACCACGCGCTGGAACTGCGCGATGCGGGCGAGGCGCATACCGCCGAGGCGGCCATGGTGAAGTGGCTCGGCCCCAAGACCTCGGTCGACACCATTCACCAGTGCCTGCTGACCTTCGGCCACTACGGCTGGTCGATGGATCTGCCGCACCAGCAGCGCCTGCGCGACGTGATGGGTCTGGAGATCGGCGACGGCACCGCGCAGGTGATGAAGCTGATCGTGGCGCGTGAGCGCGCCGGCCGCATTGCCGTCCAGTACGCCAAGGACAGCAAGCGATGAGCGATGCTGTCATCGTCCGCGTCGAGTCGGGTGTCGGCATCCTCGAACTGGCGCGGCCGGAGAAATTCAACTGCCTGTCGATGGCCGCCTGGGACGCCATCGGTGCTGCGCTGACGCGCTTCGAGCAGCCGGGTTCAGGCGTGCGTGCGCTGCTGATCCAGGCCCAGGGCAAGCACTTCTGCACCGGCGCCGACCTCGACGAGGTACAGGGCAAGCGGGACGACAAGGCCCTGCTGGCGGCGTTCCTCGCCTGCGGCCATCGCGTGCTGCGCGCGATGGAAGCCAGCCCCCTGCCCGTCGTCGCGGCCTGTCAGGGCCTGTGCCTGGCCGGCGGGCTGGAGCTGATGCTCGGCGCCGACGTGGTGTTCGCCGCGCACGGCGCGCGCTTCGGCGATCAGCACGCGCAGTTCGGGCTGGTGCCCGGCTGGGGCGGCAGCCAGCGGCTGACGCGGCTGGTCGGTCTGCGCCGCGCGATGGACCTGTATTTCAGCGCCCGCTGGATCGACGCCGATACCGCCGCGGCCTGGGGCCTGGTCAGCGAGGTGGTGGAACCCGAAGCCCTGCATGCGCATGCGCTGGCCTGGTGCACCAGCGCCGCCGAGCGCAGCCGTTCCGGACTCGCGCTCATGAAGCGCCTGGCACGCCAGGGCCTGGATCTGCCCTTGGCCGATGGGCTGGCGCTCGAGCAGGACCTAGCCGCGCAGGCCTTGCTCGAAGATGACGTCAGCGAGGGGCTCGCCGCCTTCAGTGCGCGACGCAAGCCGCAATTCAGGGGACATTGACGCCGATGGGCATCCTGTCGTCGCGGGTCGCCACGCGCAGCGAGAATTTCGCACTCAACCAGGCCGCTTACGCCCAACGCATCGCCCACCTGCACGCACGCCGCGCCGAGGCGCGCGCCGGCGGGCCGGAAAAAATGCGCGCCAAGCACCTGGCGCGCAACAAGGTGCTGCCGCGGCATCGGGTCGAACTGCTGATGGACCCGGGCTCGCCCTTTCTGGAACTCGGCGAACTCACCGGCGACGGCCGCTACGAGGGCGTGTCCCCCGGCGCCGGCATCATCACCGGCGTCGGCCTGGTATCGGGGCGGCCGTGCATGATCATCGCCAACGACGCCACCGTGAAAGGCGGCACCTACTTCGGCCTGACTTGCAAGAAGCACGTCCGCGCACAGGCCTTCGCCTGGCAGCACCGCCTGCCCTGCATCACCCTGGTCGACAGCGGTGGCGCGTTCCTGCCCGACCAGGCCAACATCTTTCCGGACGATGGCCAGTTCGGTTCCATCTTCCACAACCAGGTCGGCATGTCCGGCGACGGCATTCCGCAGATCGCCGTGGTGATGGGCCCCTGCACCGCCGGCGGCGCGTACATACCGGCGCTGTGCGATGAGGTCGTGATCGTGCGCGGCCAGGGTTTCATGTACCTGGGTGGCCCCGAACTCACGTTCGCCGCCACCGGCGAGACCGTGGACGCCGAATCGCTCGGCGGCGCGGCCATGCACTGCAGCCGGAGCGGCGTCACCGACCATATCGCGGAGGACGACCGCCACGCCCTGCTGATCGCGCGCAACATCGTGCGCGAACTGGGACAGCTGCCGCCATCGAGCCGCAAGCAGGAGCCCTCGCGGCCACCGCGCTTCGATCCGGCCGAGATCCACGGCATCGTCTCGCGCGATCCGAAATACCCGACCGACACGCGCGAGATCCTGGCGCGGCTGGTGGACGACAGCGAGTTCCAGGAGTTCAAGCCGCTCTACGGCGAGACGCTGCTGACCGGCTTCGCGCGCATCCACGGCTACGAGATCGGCATCCTGGCGAACAACGGCGTGCTGTTCCCGGAAAGCGCGATGAAGGGCACGCACTTCATCAACCTGTGCTGCCAGCGCAACATCCCGCTGCTGTTCATGAGTGACGTCACCGGCTTCATGGTGGGCGCCGACGTGGAGCAGGCCGGCATCGCCAAGCACGGCGCCAAGATGATCACCGCGATGAGTTCAGCGCGCGTACCCAAGTACACGCTCAACATCGGCGCTTCGTACGGCGCCGGCTATCTGGCGATGTGCGGGCGCGCGTTCAAGCCCACGGCCATGTTCGCCTGGCCCAATGGCCGCTCCGGCATCATGGGGCCGGACCAGGCCGCGATGGTGTTGTCGCTGGTGCGCGAAGCCAATCTCAGGATCGAGAAGAAGACCTGGACCGACGAGGAACGCGAGGCCTTCAAGGCCCCGGTGCGCAAGATCTACGAAGAACTCCAGGACGCCCACAACTTCGCCGCCCACGGCTGGATCGACGGCGTGATCGCGCCGCTGGAAACCCGCGGCACGCTGGCCCTGCTGCTGGAACTCGCCGCCCGCGTGCCGGCGCAGAAGACGCAGTTCGGCGTGTTCCGCTTCTGACGGGCACGCCGATGAAACCTATCCGCAAGCTGCTCATCGCCAACCGCGGCGAAATTGCCTGCCGCATCGCCCGCACGGCGCGGCGGCTCGGCATTGCCGTCGCCGGCATCCATTCGCAGGCCGATGCGCGGGCGCGTCATGTGCGCGAACTCGGCGAATCGGTGCTGGTCGGCGCCGCCGCGCCCGCTGCGAGTTATCTCAACGTGGCCGCCATCATCGCGGCGGCCAGGAAAGTCGGCGCGGACGCGATCCATCCCGGCTATGGCTTTGTCTCGGAGAACCCGGCGTTCGTGCGCGCGGTGGAGGCCGCGGGGCTGTGCTTCGTGGGCCCGACGGCCGAAACCATGGAACGCCTGGGCGGCAAGGCCTCGGCCAAGCGCGAGGCGGCCAAGCTCGGCATTCCCACCGTGCCCGGCGACAGCGCCGGCCTGTCCGACCCGGCGGCGGTGATCGAAGCGGTGCGTGCGTGTGGGTTGCCGGCGCTGCTCAAGGCCGTGGCCGGCGGCGGTGGGCGCGGCATGGCGCTGATCGAGAGTTTCGAGAACCTGCCGACACGCTTGGACAGCGCGATGCGCGAGGCGGCGCAGGCCTTCGGCAGCGGCGAGATGATCGTCGAACGCTACCTGCCGCACGTGCGCCACATCGAGGTGCAGGTCGCCGGTGACGGCCGTGGCGAGGCGATCCATCTCTACGAGCGTGAGTGCTCGCTGCAACGCCGCCACCAGAAGGTGATTGAGGAAGCGCCCTCAGCCGGCCTGGAACCGGGCCTGCGCGCGCGCATCCTCGAAGATGCGCGTCGTCTGGCCGCAGCGCTGCACTATCGCGGCCTGGGAACCGTGGAGTTCATCGTCAGCGGCAGCGATTACTACTTCCTGGAAGTCAATCCGCGCCTGCAGGTCGAGCATCCGGTCACCGAGGAAATCACGGGGCTTGATCTGGTCGAGCTGCAGTTGCGCATCGCCGCCACCGGCACCCTGGGCCTGAAGCAGGAACAGGTGCAGGTGCGCGGACATTCCTTCGAGGCGCGCGTCTATGCCGAGGACGCGGACGCCGGCTTCCTGCCCGGGGCCGGCCTGCTGCGCTGGCTGCGCTTTCCGACCGAGTCCCTGCGCGTGGAAAGCGGCGTGGATGCGGGCGACGAGATCACGCCTTTCTATGATCCGATGATCGCCAAGCTGATCAGCCGCGGCGCCCACCGCGTCGAGGCGCTGGAGCGCCTGTCCGCGGGGCTGGCGTCCTGCGAGGTGGTGGGTCTGACTACGAACCTGGGCTTCCTGCGCGAACTGCTCGGCTGGCCGGAAACCCGCAGCGGGGAGATGCACACGCGTCTGATCGACGCACGTTGGCAGCCCGCTGAGCGCCGCGTCGAGACACCCGCCGAACACCTCGCCGCAGCCGCGCTGTGGTGGCTGGCGCGCGAGCGCCGCCGCTGCGACTGGGGCGTGTGGACCCAGCCCGAGTTCAGCGGCTGGCGCACCCTGGCCGGGCCGTCCCTGCCCTCGCCGCAACCCTCGGTGATGCTCGCCGCCGGCGGCGTGAACTGGGCGGTGCATTTCTCGGCGCCCGATGCGCAGGGCTTCACCCAGATCGCGCTGGCAGCGGAGGCACAGGCCGCCGTGAACCTGCGCGCCTGCCTGTCGGCGACGTCCGACGGCGCACAGGTGCTCGAATGCGGTGATACCAGCCTGGAGCTGCGCCTCTTTGCGGACGGCGCGGCGGTGGAAGTTCACAGCGCACACGGCACCAGCCGCTTCGATGCGGCCCCGCCGCTGGCCGCGTCCGCCGCGACCGCCGTGATCGGCAGCGAACTCAAGGCGCCGATGATGGGCAAGGTGGTGGCGGTGCTCGCCGCCGAAGGCGACGCGGTGCAGGCCGGACAGACCGTGATCGTGCTGGAGTCGATGAAGATGGAATTGCAGGTCGTGGCCGAGCGCGATGGCACGGTCTGCGGCCTGCGCTGCGCGGTCGGCGACATGGTTGGACGAGGCGATGTGCTGTGCGAAGTGACGGCGTGAAGACGCGAAGCGGTATTACCGGAGCAAGGCAATGAGCGATTTCCCGAAGTTCGTCGAATTCCACGAGGAAGGGGTACGCGAAGGCTTCCAGATGGAGCCCGTGACCTATCCGCGCGCGCAACGCGCCGCACTGATCGATGCGCTCTCGGACACGGGTCTGAGGCAGATCCAGGTCGGATCGCTGGTCAACCCCGGCAAGGTGCCGCAGATGGCCGACACCCTGGAGCTGTTCGCGGACATCAAGAAGAACCCGGACGTGCGCTACACCCTGCTCTGGCTCAACGAGTCGGGCTACCGCAGGGCGCGCGAGGTCCAGGGCGCGTTCAATCACGCGCCGCTGATGTATTACCTGACCGATGCCTTTGCCATGCGCAACAACAACCGCACGGCGATGGAAATGCGCGCCGAGCAGGAGGCCTGGCTGGATCGCTACCTGGCCGACGGCGCGTTCCCGCAGAAGGTCTATGTGATGACAGCCTGGGGTTGCAACCTGGGCGGCCCGGT
>CAMLNE010000197.1 GCA_946481265.1 uncultured Panacagrimonas sp.
CGCGCGCAGCGAGTGCGTGACGATCGCATTGGCGCCTTCGACCGGCGAGATGAGGTCGAAGGTGGCCGCGTCACCGGGTCCGACGACGAAGCTCTGCATGCCGTGCGTGACGTTCTTCGGGTTGCCGCTGGCGTAGACGCGGTCCCAGATGCCGGCGATCGGGTGGAAGGACGAGAATTCGTTCGGACCCGCATTCACGAAGTAGATGCGCACACGCTCGCCCGGCTTGGCCTGCAGCCAGCGGGTGGCGCCGGGATCGTGCACGGGGTCGTACTTGAAGACGCCGCCGTTGAACATCACGTTGCTCCACTTGTTCTGCATCATGTCTTCCTTGGCATCCGGATTCGGATACAGCTCGGACTGGATCAGAACGTATTCGCGATCGGCCTTGGGCATCGCGTCGGCATCCTTCGGATCCACGATGATGGCGCCGAACATGCCGCGTGCGATGTGCTGGATCATCGGATCCGAGCCGCAGTGGTAGAAGAAGATGCCGGGGTACTGCGCGGTGAAGGTGAACTGCTTGGTCTCACCCGGCTTGATCTGGCCGAAGTTCTCCACCACGTCGAGCTGCGAGGCGTGGAAATCGATCGAGTGCGAGTTCTTGTTCTCGCCATCGTTGGTCAGGGTGAACTCCACCGTGTCGCCTTCGGTGATGCGCACCACCGGTCCGGGTACCTGGCCATTGAATGTCCAGGCCTTGTACATCGTCCCCTTGTTGTCGATCGGCAGATCGACCTCCTTCGAATGCAGGGTGACCTGGACCGTCTTGGCCAGGACCTCCGAGGCCGGCATCGCGAACACCGCGAGCCCGGCGCATAGGCTCAGTACCGCTTTGAGTTTCATTCCACCACTCCCTGTCTTATTGATCGGAACCGCAATTGCAGACGTGGCGCAGATACGCCACCAACTCGTGGATCTCTTCGTCGTTCAGCACGCCACCCCAGGCCGGCATCAGCACCGACTTGTTTACCGCCAGGCCGCCCTTCTGGATGGCGTCGAACAATTCCTTGTCCGGAATGCCGCCCATGCCCTTGGCATCGGAGTGATCGCGCGGCTGCACCGACATGTCGCGACTGTTGAGGCCGCGGCCGTTGCGGTCGATGCCGTGGCATTGCACGCAATAGGTGTCGTAGCGATGCGCCGCTCGGGCGAACTCGCCCTGCTCGGCCGCCGGCGCCGCCGTCGAGGACAGGGCGAGCGCGGCCGCCAATGTGATGCCGGCCGCGCGCAGGCGCGATCCGATGCGATGCGAGTTCATGGTTGGCTCCGGGCGTCGTCGAGCGTCAGGACATAGCCGGTCAGGCGCTGGGCATCCGGCTCGGACAGGCTGAGGTCCGGCATCCACACCAGCGGGTCGACCTTCTGCGGATGCCGCATGTAGCTGTAGATGTAGTCGGGCTGCAGCCGCGTGCCGGCCGTGTACAACTCCGGTCCGGAGCGGCCACCGACATCCGGCGCGCTCTGGTGGCAGGCCGAGCAGCCGCGCAGCTTGCCGAAGAACATCGCGCCCATCGAGGCGCTGACCTTCCCATTCTTGAATGCGCCGGGCTCGATCACCTCAGGCGGGGCCTTGAGCGCCATCAGCGCCTCGGCGGCCGCCTTGGCATCCGCCTCCGACAGCTTCGGGTGCGCCTCGAGCAGCGACTCGTCGATGACGTCTTCCTTGTCGCTGCCCTTGAGGGTGCGCGTGTACAGCACGCCGCCGGGCCGGATGCGCTGCGGATCCTGCAGCCATTGCTCGAGCCAGGCCTGGTTGAACTTGCTGCCGGCGTAGTGGAGGTCCGGCCCCTGGCGCTGCCAGAGCCGTTCGACGTCGACCTTCTCGGGCGCAGCCAGCGCATGGCAGCTGGCGCACTGCGCCTGAAGGACGCCGTCCTGCGCGCTCGCCGTGAAACTGGACAGTCCCAGCGCGAGCAGGCTGGCAAGCGCGGGCATGAAGGTGCGTGGACTCACGGGATTCTCCCCCTTACTGGATGGCCTGGCCCTTGAACTGCTCGGCGTCGTGCATGCCGTGCGGCTTCTTCAGGGACTCTTCGTAGTAGAAGTCGGGGACGAATTCCTTGTCCTTCCATTCGTAGAACGCCTGCTTCCCGATATCGATCTCCTCGTACTGGATGACCGTCATGATTCCGCCCATCGGCTTGTCACCGTTGAGGGTGTGGGAATCGACGTGGTCGTGGACCATCCAGATGCCGGGGTTGTCGGCCTCGATGAAGATGTCGTAGCGCTCACCGGGTCCGACCATGAGCGTGTCGGCGTCGTAGGGATTCGGCAGCGGATGGCCGTCCTTGAACGCCACCTTGAACACGTGGCCGTGGATATGGATCGAGTGCACGAACTCGCCGGCACCGATCAGGCGCAGACGGATGAAGTCGCCCTTGCGCACCTTGATCGGCTGCGACTCCGGGTATGACTTTCCGTTGATGGTGAAGTAGTCGTAGACGTCACCGGGCACACCGCCGTAGCCGGGCTTGAAGGCCCACTTCGAGGCCCAGTCCGAGAACATCAGCACGAAGTCCTTGGTGACCTTCTCCTCGATCGGCAAGGGCTTCTTGCGGTCGATGATGAACGGCCCCCACATGCCGCGCATCGCGGCATGCTCGTTGACGTTGACGTGGCAGTGGTACCACATGGTGCCGGCGGGTTCGGCCACGAAGTTGTAGGTGTAGCTGTCGCCCGGCGCGATCGCGTCCTGGGTAATGCCCGGAACACCGTCATTGGTCCAGGTGCCCTTCTGCAGCAGTCCGTGCCAGTGGATGGTGTGCGGCAGCGAGGTGAGGTTGATCAGGGTCACCGATACCTCGTCACCTTCCTTCACGTGGAAGAGCGGTGCCGGCACCTGTCCGTTGAACGCGAAGGTGTGGAAGGACTGGTTGCCGACCAGCGAGATCTTGGTGTCCTCGATGGTCATCTCGTATTCGTGCTTCGCGGCCCAGCCCGTCGCGCACACCAGCAAGGCTCCAACTGCCAGCGCGCGGGCAATGCGGCCTCCCCTGATCGTGTTGCCGTTCATCCCGCTCCCCGAAATCCGTTCCGCGAAACCATTCACTCGAAAGATGTATCGATAATACATCTTTAAAAAGGTGCGTCAATGTCGCGTGGAAATCCGCTCTCGCATGCGGGCCACGCAATCGGTGCGAACGATCGTCACGCGATCCGGTGTCGACCGACTCCGGCCGCAATCGCGTTCGCTTGCGGATGCGCTCCGGTAGCCTGCCACGATGGATTCGCTGATCACCGCCGCCGCCCGTGCCCTCGCCCTGGGCGATGTGGTCGGCGCCCTGGGTCACGTCAGCCTGCGCGACGATCCTCCGGCGCTGGCCCTGCGCGGCATCGCCATGGCCCAGCTCGGAGAGTACGAGCGCGCCCGCGATCTGCTGCGCCGCGCGGCCCGCGGGTTCGGCGGGCACGAGGAGTTGGCGCGTGCCCGTTGCGTCGTCGCCCAGGCCGAGGTCGCCCTAGCCATGCGCGATCTCGGCGAACCGCCACGCAGCCTGCTGGTGGCGAGCTGCTGTCATCGATCCCCGCACCGGGCGGCGGCAGCGACTCGGGACTCGCCTGGGCGGAGGGCAGCCTGTGGGTGGGCCAGTACCGCGACCGCCGGATCCACCAGGTCGACCCGCAGACCGGCGCGGTGTTGCGCACGATCGAGCCCAACCGCTTCGTCACCGGCGTGACCTGGATCGACGGCGACCTGTGGCATGGCACCTGGGAAGCCGGGCACAGCGATATCCGCCGGATCGATCCGCAGAGCGGCGCCGTCCTCGAGCGGCTCGAGATGCCGCCGGACGTCGGCGTCAGCGGACTGGAGTCCGACGGCGCCGATCTCTTCTACTGCGGTGGCGGCGCCAGCGGCAAGGTGCGCGCGGTGCGCCGCCCCGCGCGCCCGGCCGCGGCGTCATCGATCCGATGACGCCGTGCTGCGCTGCCATCCCCTGCCCGCTCCTGCGGCAGGTGGATGCCAGCGGGATGCGCGCCTGCCGGCGCCCGGATCAGCCCACCGGCTAGGCCAGGCCCTGGTAGGTGGCGTGCTCGAACGCGAAGCAGAGCGGCAGCGCCTTGACGTCGGCGAAGGGCAGGATCTGCGTGCAGAACACGCCGGCGATGCCCGTCGTCGGATCGATCCAGTAATAGCTGTTGGCCAGTCCGGCCCATGACAGGCTGCCCGCGGCGCGACCGGTCGGCAGCGGCCGGCTGTTGATCATGAATGCCAGGCTCCAGTGGTGCGGGTTGTCCGGCGGCAGCGGCAGATCGTTCGAAAACGCCGGGCTCGCGGTGCGCAGCGAGGACAGCTGCAACGCGCCGATCTGGTTGCGCGACATGGCATCGACCGTCTCGGCGGCGAGCACGCGTCCGCCGGGCGCCTGGCCGCGATTGAGGATCATGCGCAGGAACTTGAGGTAGTCGCCGGCCGTGCTGTACAGCGCCTGGCCGCCCATCTCCGTCTCCGGCTGTTGCGGCAGCACCAGGTCGATCGGGCTCAGCGAGCCGTCCGGCAGGCGCGCATGGATGCTGGCGAGGCGCGCGCGCATGTCATCGCGCATGCTGATCGCCGTGTCCTTCATCTGCAGCGGTTGCAGCAGGTGTTCGGAGAAGTACGCGCTCAGCGACTGTCCGCTGGCCTGCTGCACGAGCAGTCCGACCCAGTCGGTGCTGATGCCGTACTCCCAGCGCTCGCCCGGGTCGAACAGCAGCGGGGTCTTCAGGCTGTCGCGGTGGCTGCTCGCGAAGCCGGGCGTGCCGGTGGCCGCCTGGAAGGTCTGGATGTCGTGGCTGAGGAATTCGTAGCCGAAGCCGGAGGTATGCGTCAGCAGGTGGCGCAGCGTGACCGCCTGCTTCGGCGCGCGGGTCTTCGGCTCGCCGGCGGCATCGAAGCCTTCCAGCACCTGCGCCTGCCCCAGTTCGGGCAGCCACTTCGAGGCCGGGCTGTCGAGATCCAGCTTGCCGCGCTCGACCAGCTGCATCGCCGCCGCCGAGGTGATCGCCTTGGTCATCGAGGCGATCAGCACCACCGTATCGAGCTGCATCGGCGCCGGGTCGCCCAGCTTGCGCACGCCGAAAGCCCCTTCGTAGCGGGTGCCGTCGCGGTCCGTGACCATGGCCACGACGCCCGGCACGTCGCCCGCATCGCTTGCCTGCCGCAGCACGGCGTCCAGTGATTCCTTCAGCGCTGCCATCCGTCTTCTCCTGCCTTGTTCCTGGGTGATGAGCGCATGGTGCCCGATGCGGACAGCTGCGGGAACGCGGGTGCGTGCCCCCTCAGGCCAGCTCGAAGCCCGCGTAATCCTGCTCCTTGACCTTCTCGCAGGCTTCCCGGTAGGCCGGCAGGCCGCCGATGTAGCTGAGCAGCCGATTCTGCTTGCCCTCGACGTTACCGCCCGTGTACCAGGACTTGGTCTTGGCCACCAGGGTCATGTCGGCGAGTTCGTCGTGATGTGCCAGCCAGCGCTGCTCGGCGTCGGCCGTAGGCTCGATGACGCGGCGGCCCTGCTTGCGCATGTAGTCGATGCATTCGGTGATCCACTGCACCTGGTGCTGCAGGCAGGTCGGGGCGTTGCAGAAAGCCGCCGCCGGCGCATACGGCGCGCTGGTCGTGAACAGGTTCGGGTAGCCATGGATCTGCAGCCCCATCGTGGTGCGCACCTCCCCCTTCCACTCCTCGCGCAGTGACACCCCGTTGCGGCCCCGGATGTCGATGGCGGTCAGCCCGCCGGTGCCGGCATCGAAGCCGGTGGCCAGGATGATGACGTCAAGCGGGATCTTGCCGGCCGAGGTGCGGATGCCGTTCGGCGTGATGCACTCGATGGGCGCGACGCGCAGGTCCACCAGGTCCACGTTCGGACGGTTGTAGACCTCGAAGTAGCCGTTCTCCAGTGGCACGCGTCGCGTGCCGAAACCGTGGTCGCGTGGCAGCAGCTTCTCGGCCATCTGCGGGTCCTTGATGCGCACACGGATCTTCTCGCGCACGAAGTCGGAGATCTCGTCGTTGACCTTCTGGTCGAAGAAGATCTCCAGGAAGCCGGCGACCCAGAGGCGCAGCGAGCCGTCGTCCCACAGGCGCTCCAGGATCTGGCGCCGCTCCTCGGGCGGGATGCTGAAGTAGGGTCGCTCCTCGCCGGGCAGATCGAAGCCGACGAAGGTGTTCCAGATCGCCTGGCGGGTTTCCGGGTAGCGCGCACGGATCGCGGCGCGGTCCGCATCGGTGTAGCGCGGGTTCTTGATCGGGATCGCGTAGTTCGCGGTGCGCTGGAATACCGTCAGATGCGCAACCTCCGGGGCGATGGTCTGGATCACCTGGATGCCGGTCGCGCCGGTGCCGATCACGCCGACCCGCTTGCCCTTCAGGTCGACGCCTTCGCGTGGCCAGCGTGCGGTATGGACCAGGCGTCCCTTGAAGGTTTCATGTCCGGCAAACGGAGGCACCAGCGGTGCGCTCAGCGGCCCCAGCGCGGTGATGACGAACTGTGCGCTCAGCGTGTGGCCCTGATCGGTCTTCAAATTCCAGCGGCCGGTGGCCTGGTCCCAGTGCGCGGCCTCGACCCGGGTGTTCAGGCTGATGTCCTTGCGCAGGTCGAAGCGGTCGGCCACGTGGTTGAAGTAGCGCTCCGTCTCGGCTTGGCCGACGTAGCGCTCGTTCCAGTTCCACTCGTCGAGCAGCTCGTCGGAGAACCAGTACTGGTAGATGTTCGACGGCGAATCGGTACGGGCGCCCGGATAGCAGTTCCAGTACCAGGTGCCGCCCACGCCGGAAGCGGCGTCGAGCACGCGCACCTTGAGGCCGAGCTTGCGCAGCGACCACAACTGGTAGAGACCGGTGAATCCGGCGCCGATGATGACGGCGTCGAAGCTCTGGTTGTCTAGGGTAGCGGTCGTCATTGCGTTCTCCGTGGTTTTTCGTCCCGGTCGGGATCGACGGTGGTCGGGCCGACAAGCCGGCAACGACACTGCCCGAGAATGCGCTTGCGGCGCACTCCAGAGTTGGCATCATGCGCAGGCTACTTGGCGTTCCGCGCAGACCGATTCAGGACGATGGCCGGCTCACTGATCCGAAGTGCAATCCTCGACGGCGCAGAGGCCCTGATCCGCCTCCACGGCGCGCGTCCGGCGCAGATCGCCCGCCGGGCCGGGCTGCCGGTGGCCGCGCTCAGTGACCCTGACCTGCTGGTCCACGCCCCCGCGGTGCTGCGCTTCTTCGAGGTGGCGGCGGAGGCCTGCCGGATGCCGCAGTGGGGCCTGACGTTGGCGCGCGAGGCACGCCTGGCCGCGATGCTCGGTCCCCTGTGGGTGCTGCTGCGCAATGCGCGGACCGTGCGCCGGATGTGCGAGGAACTGGCCGACAACTTCGACCTCTACAGCGATGCCGCCCTGGTCCGCATGGAGCGCATCCAGGGCGGCAGCATGCTGAGCTGGAGCACGACCGCCGGCCAGCACGAGAGCGAGGTTCAGATGGCGGAGTTCGCACTCTGCGTGTTCGCCAACGAGATCCGCACCTATCTGCAGCGAGACTGGATGCCGTCGGCCGTCCTGTTCCGGCATGCACGTCCATCCGGCAACCTGGCCATGTACCAGGCCGCCTTCGGGCACGACCTGCGCTTCAACCAGGACCATGATGCGCTGCTGCTGGACCAGGAGACGCTGGACGCGCCGCTGAGCCCGCGCAGTTCGGCGGCGCGTGCCCTGGCCAGCCGCGTGGTGCGGTTGGAAGACGATCTGCCGGAAAAGCCGTTGGCCCTCAGCGTCGAAGCGGTGATCCGCGCCCTGATGCCCTATGCCCCCTGCACCATCGGCGAGGCCAGCCGGGCGCTGGGTCTGGCGTCCAGAACGCTGCAGGCACGCCTGGAACGCGAAGGCACCAGCTTCATCGAGATTCGCGACGCCGTTCGCGCCGACCTCGCCTCGAAGTACCTGCGCCATTCGAACCTCAGCGCCGCGCAGATCGCGGAGATCCTCGGTTACGCGGATGCGACCTCGTTCAGCCGGTCCTTCCGGCGCTGGCACGGGTGCAGCCTGCGCGAGATGCGCCGCCGATCACGGGGACGTGACCGGGCCTAGCCCGCATTTCTCACAGGTCGCCGGAGAATCCGCTTCAATCTACTGATCTG
>CAMLNE010000198.1 GCA_946481265.1 uncultured Panacagrimonas sp.
AGGTCGTCGGGATGGACTCTGTCGCTGAAGGTCCGACCGACGAGGTCCTCCGGCTTGTATGCGGCCTTGATGCCAGCGAACACCTGGCGCTCGCCGAGTGGACCCAGGTCCAGCTTCAGGCGCAGCAGCTTGTCCGCCCCCTCGACGGCCTGCGCCTCGGCGATGCGCGCGATGCGCAGGTCGAGCCTGCCGAAGTCGTCGATCGAGATCGTGTCGCCCTCATTGCCGGATGCATTCGCCGGCGCGGCCGGCGCGGCCTTCGCCGTCCCGGCCTTCGGTGCCACCGGCACCGGTTCCGCCTCGGCGGCCATCATCGCGTCCACCGCCTTGGGCTCCACGCGCGTGATCAGGGCCTCGTAGGGACGGATGGCGTGGGCCAGTAGCGGCTCGCCGACCTGGGACCAGGCCAGCGGCGCAACGTCCAGGAAATGCTCCACCTTGGACGCGATGACCGGCAGGACCGGCTTCAGATACAGCGCGATCTGGCGGAATACGTTGAGGAAGGTGGTGCACACCTGGTGCAGCATCTCGCGCTGTTCCGGGTTGCGTGCCAGCGTCCACGGCGCGATCTTCTGGATCGCGGCGTTGGCATCGTCGGCCATCAGCATGATCTCGCGCAGCGCGGCCGAGTACTCGCCATCCTCGTAGAGCGCGCGGATCGCGTCGGCCTCGGCGGCGATGTCGTCGAACAGCGTGCGATCGTGCATCGCGTCGGCCAGCCGGCCCTCGAACTGCTTTTCGATGAAGCCGGCGCAGCGGCTGGCGATGTTGACGAACTTGCCGACCAGGTCGCTGTTGACCCGTGCCTGGAAATCCTTGAGATCGAGATCCAGATCATCCACGCCGCTGCCGAGCTTGGCGGCGAAGTAGTAGCGCAGGTACTCGGGATCCAGGTGGTCGAGCCAGGTGCGCGCGCGCACGAACGTGCCGCGGCTCTTGCTCATCTTGGCGCCGTTGATCGTCAGGTAGCCGTTGACGTGGAGCCGGGTCGGGGTGCGGTGGGCGGAGCCATGCAGCATCGCCGGCCAGAACAGGCCGTGGAAATTGATGATGTCCTTGCCGATGAAATGGTGCAGCTCGGCCTGCGAGCCGGCATCCCAGGTCTCGCCGAAGTTCTCGCCGGTCTTCTTGCACAGCGCCAGGTGGCTGGCCATGTAGCCGATGGGCGCATCGAGCCAGACGTAGAAGTACTTGCCCGGCTCGCCGGGAATGGGAAAACCGAAGTAGGGGGCGTCGCGCGAGATGTCCCAGTCCTTCAGGCCGGCGTCGAACCATTCGCGCAGCTTGGCCTTCACCGAGGGATGCGCGACCGGTCCTTCGAGCCAGGACTGCAGGAAGCCCTGGAAGCGGGAGAGCTCGAAGAAGAAGTGCTCGGAATCGCGCATCACCGGCGCGGCCCCCGACACCACGGACCGCGGGTTCTTCAGGTCGGTGGGCGAATAGGCCGCACCGCAGTTCTCGCAGTTGTCGCCGTACTGGTCGGCCGCGCCGCACTTCGGACACTCGCCCTTGATGTAGCGGTCGGGCAGGAACATCTCCTTGACCGGGTCGTAGAGCTGCTGGATGGAACGGCGTGCGATCGCGCCACCCTCCTTGAGCCGCGAGTAGATCAGTTCGCTGAAGTAGCGGTTCTCCTCGGAATGCGTGGAGTGGTAGTGATCGAAGTGAACACCGAAGTCGAAGAAGTCGCGTGCGTGCGCGGTCTGCACGTCCGCGATGAAGGCCTCGGGCGTCACGCCCGCCTTCTCGGCCGCCAGCATGATCGGCGTGCCGTGGGCATCGTCGGCGCAGACGTAGGTGGCCCGATTGCCGCACATGCGCTGGAAGCGCACCCAGATGTCGGCCTGGACGTAGCCCACCATGTGGCCGAGGTGCAGCGGGCCGTTGGCATAGGGCAGGGCGTTGCTGACGAGGATCTGACGGGACATCGGAAGGAGAGGTCGGGCGGCGAAGGGGGCGCCAATTATCTCACGCGACCCGGACCGGCATCGGCGATGCGCCGGGCTTGCGGCATACTCGGGCCGCCACCACGCAAGAGGGAAGTGCAAATGAAGAACGGGTCCGCGCTTCTGATCACCATTGTCCTGGGAATGGCCACGCCGGCCCTTGCGGCGCCGCCGCCGCACGCCCCGGCCCACGGCTATCACGCCAAGCATCGCTACATCTATTACCGGGAACGCGAGATCTACTACGCGCCCGAGAGCCGTCTGTGGTTCTGGCTCGATGGCGGCGACTGGCGCTTCGGCGCCCGCCTGCCGTCGATCTACCAGCAGTTCACCTCCAATGGCGTGGCCATCGAACTCGGCAGCGATCGTCCGTACTCCGAACATCGCCACGTGGTGGAGCGCTACGGGAAGGGATCGCGGCACGGCGCCAGACACAAGCGCCGGTCCCGGGACTGAAGGCCGGTGAGAGGCGCCCGCGCCGGGAGGATCCCGCTGCGCCTGGTGCTCGCGCTGCTGTTGGCGCTGGGCCTGACCCTGCCCGCAGCTGCGCAGGATTGGAACGACCTGGCCAGGCAGGCTTTCGGACGCGTGGCAGCGGACCCGCAGGCAACGGGACTGGCCGACGCCGAGATCGTGCAGGGCCTGCGCGAAGCGCTCGCCAAGGGGACCCGGAACGCGGTGCTGCAGCTCGGCCGGGCGGACGGCTTCTGGGCATCGGAGCAGTTCCGCATCCCGCTACCCAAGGCCCTGGTGAAGACGGATGCCCTGCTGCGCGCCGGCGGCTACGGGCCACAGCTCGACGAGCTGCACCTGTCGTTCAACCGTGCCGCCGAGCAAGCCGTTCCCATCGCAGCGGACGTGTTCTCGCAGGCGGTGCAGAAGCTCAGCATCGATGACGCGCGCAACATCCTGACCGGACCGCCGGATGCGGCCACGCAGTACTTCCGCAAGTCCACCGGCGAGACCCTCATGCTGCAGTTCAAGCCCCTGGTCGCCAAGGTCACCGCCCGTGCCGGGCTGGTGCAGCAGTACGAGAAGGTGATCGCCGCGGCCGGACCGCTGGCCGCGCTCGCGGGCACGGCCGACGTCAACGACTACATGGCACGCAAGGCGCTGGATCGCCTGTTCCTGCGCGTGGCGGACGAGGAGAAGGCCATCCGCACCGACCCGGCAGCGCGCAGCAGCGAGATCCTCCGGAAAGTCTTCGGCGGCGGCTGAGCGGTCCTGCGCCTGGTCATCTCGGCATCACGCGGGCTGATGCGCCGGGGAAAAACACCGTGAGCGGAGCCTCCCTGCTGCACCTGTGGCTTCACCTGGCCGTCCCGCTGGCGGTGGCGCTCGTGTTCTATCGCGGCCGGTGGCACGGCGCCTGGTTGTGGATGCTGGCGACCATGCTCATCGACGTGGACCACCTGCTGGCCGACCCGGTGTATGTGCCGGATCGCTGCAGCATCGGGTTCCACCCGCTGCACCAGGCGCCGGCGATCGCGCTGTACGGCGCCTTGCTGGTGCCACCGCGGACGCGGTTGCTGGGCCTGGGCCTGGTTATCCATATCGCGCTCGATGCGGGCGACTGCCTGCGCATGGAGCCGTGACCTGCGCAGAAGAGTCCGGCGTCCCGACCGATGCGCCGAACCATCTGCAGCCTTCTGCCGGGCTGAGCGACCTTTCAATGCAGGTGCAGGTCGGGCGGCGGCAGGATCTGCGGCTCGCTCGCAAGCCGCGCGACCTCGGATATCACATCGAGCGGCGCTGCCCAGGACGCCGGCGCTTCCGCTGGAATCCAGCGCGCGCGGATGTAGCCGAACCGGTCGACCAGGAATTCGGCGTGACGGCGCGGCATGCCGAGCCGGTCGGGCACGCCGCGATCGGTCAGGGTGCGGGTCAGGAACTGGTAGGCCTGCCAGACGTCGTCACCCTGCGGCGCGAGGACGACGAGCGTGTCGCCGGCCTCGTCGTGCAGGCGGGCGAGTCGCGCCAGCGAGCGCGCATCGCGGGGCATGGTGAACACCAGCAGCACCGCGCATTTTCCACGCAGGTCCTTGAGCTCGGCGTGCGCGCCAGCCGCGGTCCGGTAATAGAAGTTGGGCGCGCCGAGCCAGGGCCTGCCCGGCACGATGCGCGGCGCCAGCACGCGGGCCTGGAAGCCCTGCGAAAACACGCGCAGGAAGTTCACCAGGTCCCAGCGCCGCTCCTCGTCGAGCCGTCCGGCGAAGCCCGGCATCGGCCCTCCGGGCATGCCGTGCGTGAGCCAGCTGTAGAGATCGCCCGCGGCATGCAGCGCGGTATGGGGTTCGCTGAGGTTGGCCGGCGGTTTGTCCAGCGAGACGGCAAGGGGCCCGTCGCCCAGCCCGCCGCTGCCATGGCAGCCCGTGCAGTGCGCCTCGAACGCCTGGCGACCCTGCTCGATCGACAGCGTCAGGTAGGGAACCGGTGCGCGCAGGAAGCTCTCCGGCCAGGCCGGTACGGCCAGGCCCCAGGCGACGCCGGCCAGGCCGGCAAATGCGCCCGGCAAGGCCCCGGTGCGCCATCGGCGGGACCGCGCAAGAACGCTCAATGGCAGTGCGAAGGCGAGCACGGCAGCGCCGAGCAGCATGGCCAGGCGCGCCTGCGGATCCTGCCAGCCGGCCTCGAACGACAGCCGAAACGGCAGCCACCAGTGCGGTTGCGCGTGAATCGCCGGCGGGGTCTGCGCCAGTGCCGCGCCCAACCCCAGGATGAGCAGCGCAAGTCCCAGTTCGCGGGCCACGCGACGCGCAGCGTCCGGCCAGGGCGCCGCCATGGCGCAGCGGTGCAGGCTCGGCAGGAAGCGCTTGCGCAGCGTGTGGGCGATCGCCAGCACGCAGCCGAGCAGCACGAGCTTGGCGCACAGCAGCAGGCCGTAGGCGGTGCCGAGCAGGTCCCCCTGGTCCGCGACGAAGGCAAGGGCCAGCAGCACCCCGCTGGCGATGATCGCGAGCATGCAAAGCAGCGCCAGGCGCGAGTAGCGCTGCACCGCGCGCGCCGCGAAATCGCGGGTTGTGGCGTCGGCGTGGTGGGCTGCTGCACGCGCCAGCGTGATCCACGCGGGCAGGCCACCCAGCCAGGCACCCAGCGCGAGCAGGTGCAGCATGTGCAGGCCGACCAGGCGGGTCGGCGCCTCCGTGCCGGCAGCATGGCCGGACAGCGGTGAGAGCGCCGTCGTCCCCATCGCCAGCAGGAGCACCGCGAGCAGGCGCATGACGCGCGCCCGTGGCAGCAGGGCCGCCGCCAGGGCAGGGGCCAGTGCCAGCAGCGCCAGGCCGATGCGCAAGGACGTCAGTCGGCCAGAGCCGGTATGACGCGCCAGCTCGGCGCTCAGCGCCAGGCTGGCCATTCCATCCGCAACCGCACAGGCCTGCGCATGCAGCGCCGCGGCCAGCGCCACGGCGAGGAGCAGCGCGGCGAAGGGCAGCCTGCGCAGCAGTGCACGCTCCCAGGCGCGGACTGCGGGGGGCGGTTGCCCGGCAAGGAGCAGGAACAGCGGGATACCAACCAGGTACGCAGAGGCCAGCACGCCGAGCGCACGGGCGCCCACGGCGTAGGCTTCGATCACGGCGCCGGCGCCGCGACCCCGTCGGCCGCCTCGAGCGTGAAGCCGAACGAGCGCTCGATCACGTGACCGTCCTGCGACAGCACGCGGTAGTGCACGGTGTAGCGCCCGGGCGGCAGCGGTACCGGCACCGCCGCTTCCAGGCCATGCGAATCGCCGGCGCTGCTCGTCACCGCGCCGAGCGCGGTCTTGTGTGCTTGCGCGTCCTCGAGCGAGATGGTGGAGAACCTCGCCTCCACCTTTTCGTTGAAGCGCAGGCGGATGTGCGAAGGCGAGTGGGCGAGCACATCGCGGTTGCCGGGAACCGAGCGGGTCAGCGCGGCGTGGCTCCAGGCCGGCGACAGGGTCGCGAGCAGAATGGTCACCAGCAGTCCGCGGATCAGCAGGAGGCGGCGCGGGCGGTTCAGGCGTCGCTCCGGTCGGCGGAAGGCAGCGGCAGGTTGCGCCCGGTCAGCCGGTAGAGCAACAGGCTCAGGGCAACCACCAGGACGAACGCGGGCACGTAGCGCCAGGGATGCGAGATCCCGACCTGGAACGGGAATACGGAATGAAGCTGCCGGCCATCCGCATCGGTCGTGCTGAGCATGCCGATGAACCAGCCTGGCTGCTCGAAGCGCTGCTCGAAGCTGAGCGTGCCCTTCGGATAGGTCTGCGCGTCGAGCTTGAACAGCGTGGCCGCCTCGATGGCGGCACTGTCGCCCAGGTCTTCCAGGCGCGCGCGCCGGCCCAGTTCGCGCGTGTCGCGCAGCACGCGGAATTCGACGTCGTGCCGGCGCAGCACCGGGTCGATGAAGTCAATCACGAAGATCGCCCTGCCCAGCTCCGGAATGTCCTCGCAGAACTCCTGGGTGGCGCGCAGCTCCGGCTGGTAGCCGGTGAAATGAGCACGGTACGCGCCGATGCGCATGATGCAGCGGTCGTCCTCCATCGACACGCCGCCATGCGCGAACAGTGCGGCGGGAACCAGCAGCGCGAGTGCCGCGAACAGCGCCCGCATCAGCCGAACACCGGGATCATCGGCCCGCCGATCTCGACCAGGTGACGCGCGCCGCCGGCATCGAAGAAGAAGAGCAGAGCGGCGACATTCGCGTCCGGCGACTTGATCATGGTCGTCATGCGCTGTGTCTCCCACAGGGCGTCATCGGCGTAGAGCACCAGGGTCCTGGTTTCGCCCGGCGGCACCGGGCCGTTTTCCACGCTCAGCGAATCGATCGCGACCAGGTCGTCCTCGTCCGCAGGCTTGACCTGCAGCACCGAGGCGTTGATGAAGCGAAGGTTGCCGGCGGCCAGTTCGCCCACCGTGGCGGGACTGGTGCCGCTGTTGGTCACGCTGATCTCGATGCGGAAACTGCGACCCGGAATGCGGTAGCGCGCCTCGATGAGGTTCACCGAGATCGTCGGCGGTTCGCGCTGTACCGGCGGAACCTCGACGCGGCCGGTCTGCAGCGGCGTCGTGATCGGCCAGCTCGCCTGGGCGTACTGGTAGCCGCCGACGATGAAGGCCAGCGTCAGGGTCAGGTAGATCAGGCCGACGCGACGGTCGGTGCGCGTGATCATCCGGTCGGCGTCGACGCCCAGCTCGTCGCGGCGCTTGAAGCGCGGGATCACGATGGGACACTTGAGCAGCCAGTAGGCGAACCAGGACAGGCCGAACACGAACCAGAACGCGGACCATCCCAGCACATTTGCGAAGCCGTAGCGCTCGAGGTCGATCTGCTCGCCGAGCAGGGTCGTGGCCTGCAGCTGGAAATCCGCCGCATTGCCGCCGACCTCGACCCAGCGGCCGGGACCGATGATCGGTCCGGTCCCCTCGACATTGATCAGTGGATGCACGTGGTAGCGGCCGGGCTTGCGCGCCTTCAGGCGCATCTCGAAGTGATAGAGCTCGCCGCGCATGAAGCGCGTCGATCGGATCATCGGGACGCCGTTGACCCGCGAATCGAGGCGCACGAAGGCCGGCCCCGGCACGCCGATGTTGAGGAACGCGGTGCCCTCGATCGATTCGACGTGCTCGGGCCAGTGGCGCGAGGGCATGAAGCTGCCCTTGATCGTGATCTCGTCGTTGACGTCGAGCCGGGTGGTCGACAGCGCGATGTCGAACCAGTGCACCGTGCTCATGCGCAGCTGCGGCATCTGTGCGCGTTCGCCGTGGGCGGCAGCAGCGCACGACAGCAGCGCCAGGGCCGTGGCCAGGAGCAGGCGGAATCCGCGATGCGGCTTCACGCCTGCACTCGCGTGCGCGACCGCAGCCATACCGCCTTGGCGCCGAGGTAGCCGATCCACAGCCAGAACCAGGTGTTGAGGATGTTGAGGAAGCCGGCGAACACGGCGGTCAGCGGTGTCACCGCCTCGCCGAAGGTGCGCAGGGTGGACTGCTCGATGATGCGCACGTATTCCGGGATCGCCGTGCGCACGTACTCGTAGCCGAGCAGGTCGGCCACCGTGAGCATGGTGCCGTGCAGTTCCACCGGCACCTGGAACGGCGCCAGCAGCGGCCAGTTCAGCGGGTACACCAGCAGGCCGAACAGGAAGCCCCCGATCATGCCGGTCCAGAAGAAGCTGCGCGAGAGCAGCAGGAT
>CAMLNE010000199.1 GCA_946481265.1 uncultured Panacagrimonas sp.
CCCGGACACGCCGGACCGGCGCTCGACCAGGCGCTGGCGCAGAACCGGGCCGAACTCGCGACGCTGCTCGCGAACCTGGCCGAGCCCGGCTGGCAGACCCTGATCGAGCCGCTGGAGGACCTGGGCGAGCGCCTTGCACGGGTGTGGGGCCCGGTGTCCCACCTGTTCAGCGTGACGTCCACGCCCGAATGGCGCGCCGCCTACAACGCGGGGCTGCCGAAGATCACCGAGTACAGCCTGGAACTGTCGCAGTCCGAGGATCTCTACCAGGCCTACAAGCGGCTGTCGGAGTCCGCCGGCTTCGCCGCGCTCAACCCGACCCGCCAGAAGGCCGTGCGCGACGCGCTGCGCGATTTCCGCCTGTCCGGCATCGGCCTGCCGCCCGAGCAGAAGGAGCGCTTCAAGCAGATCTCGATGCGCCTGTCCGAGATCCAGACGAAATTCGAGGAAAACGTCATGGATGCGATCCAGGCGTTCTCGCTGCACATCACCGACGCGGCGCGCCTGGCCGGCATGTCGGCGGCAGCGCTCGAGCAGGCCGCGGCCAAGGCACGGGCCAAGAACCTCGAAGGCTGGCTGCTGACCCTGGACTACCCCAGCTACGACGCGGTGATCAGCTACGCCGACGAGCGCGAGCTGCGTCGCGAGCTGTACTCCGCCTACGCCACGCGCGCCTCCGACCAGGGGCCGCAGGCCGGGCAGTTCGACAACTCGCCGCTGATGGACGAGATCCTGCGCCTGCGCCACGAGGAGGCGCAGCTGCTGGGCTATGCCAACTACGCGGAGCTGTCGCTGGCCACCAAGATGGCCGAGTCGCCGGACGCGGTGGAAACCTTCCTGCTCGACCTGGCGCAGCGCTCGAAGCCGCGCGCGCAGGCCGAGGTCGACGAACTGCGCCGCTTCGCGCGCGAGCGGGGCGGCCCCGAGCAGCTCGAGCCCTGGGACCTGGCCTACTACGCCGAGAAGCTCAAGGAGCGCAAGCTCGATCTCAACGACGAGGTGCTGCGCCCGTATTTCCCGCTGCCCGCGGTGCTCGACGGCCTGTTCGGCCTGGTGCGCGACCTGTACGGCGTGCGCGTGGTGCGCGAGCCCGGCGTGTCGGTCTGGCACCAGCAGGTCCAGGCCTACGCGCTGCAGGATGAGCGCGGCCAGACCTTCGGCCGCTTCTACCTGGATCCCTACGCCCGCGACCAGAAGCGCGGCGGCGCCTGGATGGACGAATGCGCGAGCCGTCGGCGCAGCGATGCCGGCCTGCAGCTCCCGGTGGCCTATCTGGTGTGCAATTTCCGTCCGCCGCTGGGCGAGCAGCCGGGCCTGCTCACGCACGACGAGGTGGTCACGCTCTACCACGAGTTCGGCCACGGCCTGCACCTGCTGCTCACCCGGGTCGAGGAGAGCGCGCTGGCCGGTATCCACGGCGTGGAGTGGGACGCGGTCGAGCTGCCCAGCCAGTTCATGGAGAACTGGTGCTACGAGCCGCAGTTCCTGAAGTCGTACGCCCGCCACTGGCAGACCGGCGAGGCCCTGCCCGACGACCAGATCGCCAAGCTGCGCGAGTCGCGCGTCTTCCAGACCGGCCTGGCGACGGTGCGGCAGATCGAGTTCGCGCTGTTCGACCTGCGCCTGCACCGCGACTACCGGCCGGGGCAGGGCGCGCGCGTGCTCGAGACGATCGCCAAGGTGCGCGATGAGGTCGCCGTGCTGCGCCCGCCCGCGTTCAACCGCATGCCCTGGAGCTTCAGCCACATCTTCGCCGGCGGGTATGCCGCGGGCTACTACAGCTACAAGTGGGCCGAGGTGCTGTCGGCCGACGCCTTCGCCGCGTTCGAGGAGGCGGGCCTGAGCCCCGCGATGCTGCGCGAAACCGGGCGCCGCTTCCTCGAGGGGATCCTCTCGCGCGGCGGTTCGCGCGAGGCGGCCCGGCTGTTCGAGGAATTCCGCGGTCGCGCGCCGAGCATCGAGGCGCTGCTGCGGCACAATGGGCTGGTCGCCGAACCGGCCTGACCCTGCCCAGCCTCACCCGCGGATGACGAGCAAAGCGTTTCCCCTCAACCGGAACCTGGCCGGTCTTTCCACCGAGTTCGACCTGCTCGTCATCGGCGGTGGCATCTACGGTGCCTGGACCGCGTACGACGCGGCGCAGCGCGGGCTGAAGGTGGCCCTGGTCGAGAAGAACGACTGGGCCAGCGGCACTTCTTCGGCATCGAGCAAGCTGATCCACGGCGGCCTGCGCTACCTGGAGCACTACGAGTTCGCCCTGGTGCGCCAGGCGCTGCGCGAGCGCAAGGTGCTGTCGAAGATCGCCGCGCATCTGGTGCGCCCGCTCGATTTCATCCTGCCGGTGTGGAAGGGCCCGCGCGCCAGCCCGCTCAAGCTGTCGGCCGGCCTGACGCTCTACGACACGCTCGCCTTCGGCAGCGGGCCGGTGAAGCCGCACAAGCATTTCCGGCCGCGCAGCCTGCTGCGGCACTACCCGTACGTCGATCCCGACAATCTGCTGGGCGGTTTCCGCTACGGCGACTGCCAGGAAGACGATGCGCGCATGACCATGACCGTGGTCGCCGCGGCGCAGTCGGCCGGCGCGGTCTGCGTCAACCGCGTGCAGGCCGACAAGATCCTGCAGGACAAGAGCGGCGTCACCGGCGCGAAGCTGCGCGACGTCGAGGGCAACACCGCGTTCGAGATCCGCGCGCGCTGCATCGTGAATTCCGCGGGGCCCTGGGCGCGCTCGCTGCTGGGCCCGCAGGCGCCCCGGGTCAAGCTGATCAAGGGCACCCACCTGCTGCTGCCGGCGATTCCCGGCTGCACCGAGGCCTTCCTGCTGACCGCCCGGGATGGCCGCGTGTTCTTCGTCATTCCCTGGTATGGCAAGACCATCGTGGGCACCACCGAGTCCACCGTGGACAGTCCGGATCGCGCCGAGCCGACCGACGAGGAGACCGCCTACCTGATCGACGGCGTGCGTCGCGGCCTGCCGGGACTGGGTTGGACCGAGGGCGACGTGATCGCGCGCTATGCCGGCGTGCGCACCCTGCAAGCCGATGGCGCGGCGAGCCTGTCCGCAGTGACGCGCGAATTCGAGATCGCCGAGCCCGAGCCGCGCCTGGTGCTGCCCATCGGCGGCAAGTACACCACCTCGCGCTTCGACGCGGTGGAGATCGTCGATCGCGTGCAGAAGGCGCTGGGGCAGAAGAAGGTCCGCTCGCAGACCCACCTGAAGTTCCTGCCCGCCGCGCCGCGCGAGGATTTCGATTCCTGGCTGGCGGCATCGGTGAAGAAGCTCGCCGCCGTCGGGCTGGACGGCGTGGCGGCCGCGTGCGCCGCGCACCGCCACGGCACGCGGGTCGACGAGCTGATCCGGCTGGTGCGCAAGGACGCCACGCTGGGCCAGCGCGTGCACCCGGATGCGCCGTTCATCCGCGCGGAAGTCCGGCTGGCCTTCCGCGACGAGATGGCGCTGTCGACCGACGACGCCCTGCGCCGCCGCATGCCGCTGGCCCTGCTGGTGCCGGATCTGGCGGCGGCGCGCCGGGACGCCGAGTCGCTGCGCGCATGAAGTTGCGACCCGAGCAGCTGGCCGCGCACCTGGGCAAGCAAGCGCTGCTGCCGGCCTACGTGGTGGCCGGCGAGGAGCCGCTGCTGGTCGAGGAATCGCTCGACGCCATCCGCGCGGCGGCGCGCCAGCAGGGCTTCAGCGAGCGCGAGGTGTTCGACGTCGAACGCGGTTTCGACTGGGGGCGCGTGATCGAGGCCTGCAGCAGCCTGTCGCTGTTTGCCACGCGCCGGATCGTCGAACTGCGCATGCCGCGCGGACCCAAGCCCGGCGCCGGTCGCAGCACCGACGACGATGACGCGGACGGGGCCGCCGATGGCGGCAAGTCCGCCGTCGACGGCGCCCGCCTGATCGTCGAGCTGGCGGGCAAGCCGGCGCCCGACACCCTGCTGCTGGTCACCGCGGGCAAGCTCGACTACCGCCAGCAGCAGGCGCCCTGGTACCTCGCCCTGGAAAACGCCGGCGCCTCGATCTACGCGGCGGAGATCACGCCCGAGCAGTGGCCCGGCTGGGTCGAGGGGCGCCTGCGTGCCGCCGGGCTCAAGCCCGATCGCGAGGCGGTGATGGAGCTGGCGGGGCGCACCCAGGGCAATGCGCTGGCCGCCAAGCAGGACATCGACAAGCTGGCCCTGCTGCTGCCGGGCGGGGCGCTGGACGCCGAGGCGGTGCGCACCGCGGTGGCGGACAGCTCGCGCTTCGACGCCTTCGACCTGGGCGACCGCATGCTGGGCGGCGATGCCGCCGGCGCGGCGCATACGCTGACGCGCCTGCGCGAGGAGGGTGTCGACGTGCTCGCCATCCTCGGGCCGCTGACCTGGATGCTGCGCCAGTGGTCGCAGGCCCAGGGCGCGTTCGCCCGCTCCGGCGACGCGGCACAGGCCTGTGCCGAGGCCAAGGTGTTTCCGCGCGGACGCATCCCCCTCTTCAGCAAGGCGCTTGCCCGGACGCGTCCGACCCAGCTGTTCGGCTGGATGCGCCAGGCGGCCACGATCGACCAGCTCGCGAAGTCGACGGGCGGAAAGGATCAGGCCTGGGAGGAGTTGTTAACATTGGTGATAGCGGCCGCCGGGCGCCGCGTGGTCAGGCCCATGGGGCTTTAAGAGACAGCATGGACACGCAAGCCGGGAGAACACCCCGAGTGGGCAAGGACGAGATCGCGGTCTACGTGCGCGAGAAGGGCGAACGCGCCCGCGCCGCCAGCCGCAGCATGGCCCGTGCGGACAGCGGACTGAAGAACGCCTGCCTGTTCGCGCTGGCCCAGACCCTGCTCGCCGAATCCTCGACCATCCTGGCCGCCAACGAGCGCGACCTGCGCGCCGGGCGTGCGGCCAAGCTGGACCCGGCGCTGCTCGACCGCCTCGAACTCAACGACGATCGCATCACCGCGATGGCCGACGGCGTGCGCGAGGTGGCCAACCTGCCCGATCCGGTGGGCGAGCTCACCGACCTGCGCCTGCGGCCGTCGGGCATCCAGGTCGGCCGCATGCGCGTGCCGCTGGGCGTGATCGGCATCATCTACGAGTCGCGGCCGAACGTGACCGCGGACGCCGCCAGCCTGTGCCTGAAGGCCGGCAACGCCTGCATCCTGCGCGGCGGCTCGGAAGCCATGAACTCGAACCAGGCGATCGCGCGCTGCATCGCGCGCGCCCTGCGCAAGACCGGCCTGCCGGAAGATGCGGTGCAGGTGCTGGACATCACCGACCGCCGCACCGTCGGCGAGATGGTGACGATGCCGGAATACATCGACGTGGTGATCCCGCGCGGTGGCAAGGGGCTGGTGGCGGCGGTCGCGAGCAACGCGCGCGTGCCCGTGATCAAGCACCTGGAGGGCAACTGCCACGTCTTCATCGACCGCGACGCCGACATCGAAAAGGCGGTGGCGGTGGCGGTCAACGCCAAGACGCAGCGTTACGGCACCTGCAACACCATGGAGACGCTGCTGGTCGACGCTCCCGTCGCCACCAAGGTGCTGCCGCAGCTCGGCCGCATCTACAGCGAGGCCGGCGTCGAGCTGCGCGCCTGCGAACGCACCCGCGAGATCCTGTCCTCGGCGCGGCCGGCCAGCGAGAGCGACTGGGCCGAGGAATTCCTGGCGCCGATCCTCGCCGTGAAGATCGTCGACGGCCTCGACGAGGCGATCGAGCACATCACGCGCTACGGCTCGGCACATACCGATGCCATCGTCAGCGAGAACTACACGCGGATCCGCCGCTTCCTGCGCGAGGTGGACTCGGCCTCGGTGATGGTCAACGCCTCGACCCGCTTCGCCGACGGCTACGAGTACGGCCTGGGCGCGGAGATCGGCATCAGCACGGACAAGTTCCACGCGCGCGGCCCGGTCGGCCTGGAAGGCCTGACGTCGAAGAAATGGATCGTGCTCGGCGACGGGAATGTGCGGTGAAGCGGTGAGACCCCGCGTGACGCCAGGCCGCGCGCCGATCGTCCCCATCGCGCGACGGTGCAACTGATGCCACCGGAGCGCGACAGCGCCCGTCCTTCGTCTCCTGCCTCCCGTCTTCCTGCCGCCATCGGCATCTTCGGCGGCACCTTCGCCCCGATCCACAACGGCCACCTGCGGCTGGCGCTGGAATTGCGCGAACGGCTGGGGCTGGACCGCGTGCACCTGATTCCGGCCGGACAGCCCCCGCATCGCGACGCGCCGGGCATCCCGGCGCAGCGTCGGCTCGAGTGGGTGCAGATGGCCTGCGCCGGCGAGCCGGGCCTGTTCGCCGACGACCGCGAAGTGCGCCGCGACGGCCGCAGCTATACCTACGACACGCTGGCCAGCCTGCGTGCCGCGATGCCCGATGCCGCCCTGGCCCTGCTGCTGGGCGACGACGCCGCCAACCAGTTCCATACCTGGCACCGCTGGCAGGAGATCCCCACGCTCGCGCACCTGGTCTTCGTCGAGCGTCCCTACGAGCACTCCGCGCTGGCGCCCGCGCTGCTCGCGCTGATGCAGGGCCGTCGCACCAGCGATCCGGCCGCACTGTGCGCCCAGCGCGCCGGCCTGCTCATGACCGCGACGCTGCCGCCGCTGGCGATCTCGTCGACACGGATCCGCGGCCTGCTCAAGGCGCGACGCTCGGTCCGCGGGCTGGTCCCGCAGGCCGTCATCGATTCATTCACCCCCGAGGACATCGACTTCCTGACCCATGACGAAGACCCAGCCACCGACTGACCCGAAGGACGATCCGCTGATCCAGCTTGCGCTCGCCGCGCTCGAGGATCTCAAGGCCAAGGATGTGACCGTGCTCGACGTGCGCGGCCTGACCTCGATCACGGACACCATGATCATCTGCACCGGAACCTCCAACCGGCACGTCAAATCCATCGCGCAGGCGGTGTCCGAAAAGTGCAAGGAGGCCGGTCACCGCCCGCTGGGCATGGAAGGCCTGGACGAGTCGGAGTGGGTGCTGGTCGATCTGGGCGACGCGGTGGTGCACGTCATGCAGGTGCAGGCGCGCGCGTTCTACCAGCTCGAGAAGCTGTGGGACATGAACGAGGCCAAGGCCACGGCGGGCGCTGGGCAGGGCTGAGGCGCAAGACATGAAGCTGCGCCTGGTCGCCGTGGGCACGCGCATGCCCACGTGGGTCACGGCGGGGTTCGAGGACTACGCGCTGCGCCTGCCGCGCGAACTCCGGCTGGAACTGGTCGAGCTGCCGCTGGCGGTACGCGGCAAGAACGCGGACCTGGCGCGCGCCAGGCAGGCGGAAGGGCAGAAGCTGCTGGATCGCTCGCGCGATTCGCACCGCGTCGTGCTCGACGAACGCGGGGCGCCCTGGACCAGTCACGAGCTTGCCATGCGGCTGCAGGCCTGGATGCAGCAGGGCCGCGACGTGTCCCTGCTGGTGGGCGGACCGGACGGGCACTCGGCCGAGGTCCAGCAGAGCGCCGACGAACGCTGGTCGCTCTCCAGGCTGACCCTGCCGCATGCGCTGGTGCGCGTGCTGCTGGCCGAGCAGGTCTACCGGGCCTGGAGCCTGACCGCGAACCATCCGTATCACCGGGCATAGCGCCGGGGCGATGCCGCCACGGACGTCGTCCGATCGGTGCCCGGTCTTCCTCCTTCGCGGTGCTGGCCGTCTTCGCCTTCGAGCCGGAGCGACGGGTCGTCCCCGCGGCTCAGCTCCCCGGATGCACCACGGCGGCCAGTTCGGTGCGGCTGCTGACGCCGAGCTTGCGATACACGCGGTACAGGTGATTGGCGACCGTCGACGGCGCGACGCCGATCTTGCGCGCGGCCTGCTTGAAGCTCAGGCCCTGCGACACGGCCATCACGATCTGGCGCTCGCGGGTGGTCAGGCGATCGAGCGGGCCGGCCTTCCAGATCTGCAGCATGAACAGGTCGCCCAGCGCCTCGCAGCGCACGCACAGCCGCTCGTGCGAGGTGGTCTGGCCAGCCGCCGGCAGCGCGAAGGGCAGCGCGGATTCGCGCGGGCAATCCGGAAAGTGCTCCTCCAGCAGCTCGAAGAAGCGCGGCTGCGCCTCGTGGAACAGGCCGTGCGCGTCGATCAC
>CAMLNE010000200.1 GCA_946481265.1 uncultured Panacagrimonas sp.
CGACGGGCATCCCGGCCGAGGTGATCCGCGAGGGGCCGCTGGGCGCCGGAGGGACGGTCCGAAGCACGTGGCCCGGCCGCCTTGACGTTGTAGTGCTCATTTTATTATATGAGCACTACATCATGAGCTTCGTCCGCATGATCAAGCACGGCGACATCAAGGCCCTGGATCCCAAGCCGGCGGCGCAGGCCAGCTACAACGCCCACCTGGCCGAGGGCTTCAAGAAGACGCAGTGGGTCACGGGCTGCTCGAGCTGGTATCTGGACAAGAACGGCAAGCCGCGCATGTATCCGTTCACGCCCAACCAGTACCGGCAGGACATGAAGGATCCCGACATCGCGGAGTTCGAAGTCACGACCACAGCCTGAGGCGGCCGGCGCTCGCCGCGGCAGCCCGGGAGCGCCCCGACCAAAGAGGTCGTCCGATCCAGACCCGGCGCCGCGGCAGGCGGCGCCGGGTCTTTTTCGTTCATCGCATCCCCGCATCCTGGCCCCGCGTCCCCTTCTGCAGCGCGCCGCGCCGCCTGGACCGCAATCTGCAGGTCGCATCGGCGCAGTTGGGGGGGCGGTACGGTGCAGGCCGGCATGCGTAGGCGGGTACGCTTCCTGTTGCCTGGAGGCGGTCCAGCGCCATTGCTGGTTTCGCACCAGGAGATGTCATGACGATGAATACCAGCGGCAACAGCCCCACCGTCGACAAGGCCAAGGGCAAGACCAAGGAACTCGCCGGCAAGGCGAAGACCAAGATCGGCGACCTGGTCGGTGATCGCCAGATGCAGGCGGACGGCTATGCGGACCGTGCGGAAGGCAAGGGCGAGCAGGCCAAGGGCGCGGTCAAGGAGAAGTACGAGGACGCCAAGGCCGCGGTGAAGGGCGGCGCCGAGGCGGTCAAGGAGAAGGCGCGCGAGGCGCGCCGCGACCCGCACTAGCCCCGGCGGCAGATTCGACCCTGCCCGGACCCGTCTACGGACTGCTGGGCAGGGTCCGCGCGGTCTGCATCAGGCCCACCAGGGTATGCAGGGCGTGGTTGAGCGGCGTCGCGACGCCCAGCGCCTGGCCCCGGCGCACGATATAGCCGTTCAGGTGGTCGATCTCGCTGCGCCGGCCGGCGACGAGGTCCTGCGCGGTGGAGGAATACTGCGTGGCCATCGATGCGGCGATGCCCTGCACCGCGGCTGCAAAATCGTCGGCGATCGCAACGCCCGCAGCTCTTGCCACGGCGCGGCACTCGTCGATCACCCCTTGCATCAGCTCGCGCACGCCAGGCGCCTGGATCAGCACGCCATAGGGCAGATGCGGGATTGCCGACAGCGCGTTGAAGGCGCAGTTGATGATCAGCTTGTTCCACAGTGCGGCCACGACATCGGGCGAGATCTCGGTGGGAATGCCGGCGGCAGCGAGCGCGGCGGCGATCTCCCCGCTGCGCGGCGAAGGGCCGATCACCAGCTCGCCGCGACCGTGATGACGTACCGTCCCGGGTCCGGCCATCTCGGCGGCCACGTAGACGATGGCCGGAATCACCGGGCGGTCGAGCACATGGCCCAGGCGTTCGGCGTTGTCGACCCCGTTCTGCAGGCTCAAGACCACCGCCGCGTCGGACAGATGGGGCGCGAGTTCGGCACCGGCGCTTTCGGTGTCGCCCGACTTGACGCAGAACAGCACCAGTTCGGCATCGGTCACCGCCTCGGGCGAGGTGCTGGCCCGCACCGGCAACCGGCCGCTGAACAGCGCCGACTCGAACATCAGGCCCTCGCCTGCGACCACGTCCACGTGCCGGGCGCGGCCCACCAGGGTCACGGCGTGCCCCGCACGCGCCAGCATCGCGCCGTGAAAACAGCCGACCGCACCGGCACCCATCACCGCGACGCGCATCTCCATCCTCCTGCCAGACCGGGCCGCGATGGTCACATGCGCCATGGAGCGTGCAAAGCGTGAGGCCGGCCGGCATGGCGCCCTGCGCCGGATGGAACCGGGATTGGCTGCGTCACCCTCGGGTGCAGGTCCACGATTTGCGGCTCCATCAGCGGGCCTATTCCAAGGAGCCGAACATGCAACTGGCCAGTACCGCTGCGCGCGTCCGCGACAACACGGCGCCTGCACTCAATGCCCGCCTGGACGATCAAACGCAGGGACGCATGGCCCGCATCCGGCATGGCGACCGGATCGCTGCCCGGCTCGGCGAACTCGAACGCGAGTGGGACATCGAGCGGGCCGTCGAGACCGAGGCCCCGGCCACGATCGCCTCTGGCCTGGCCCTTGGCATTCTCGTGGACAGGCGCTTTCTGGGCGTTTCAGCCTTTGCCGCCGGCATGCTGCTTCTGCACAGCCTGCACGGCTGGTATCCATTGCTTCCCGTATTGCGTCGACTGGGAATGCGCACGGCCCGTGAGATTGCCGATGAGGCGTTCGAGCTCAAGTCGTCTCGCGGCGATTTCGAGCAGCTGCGTGGCGACGAGGCCACGCGCGCACGCACGGCCTATGCCGCTGCCGCCATCCACTGAAGAGGAGGGCGCCATGATCCCGGCGACGCAGCCACGAATCGGGCAACACACGCCGTCACACGCGAATGCAAGGATCGAGCGCGAAGCGCTCGCCGCCATCAAGGGCGCGCTGCGCGACGACCGCATCGCCGAGCGACTCCAGGCCCTGGATCGCGAATGGGACACGGAGAGAACGCTCCAGCTCAATTTCTCCGCGGTGGTGCTGGTAAGCCTCGCGCTGGCGTTCGTCGATCGGCGTTGGCTGGGCGTGTCGGCGCTTGCATCAGCCTTCATGGTCCAGCACGCGGTACAGGGATGGTGTCCACCCCTGGCACTGTTCCGCCGCATGGGAATCCGCAGCAGCGGCGAGATCGAGCGCGAGCGCGCGGCGCTGCGGGCACTTCGACGAACCGACCGCTTAAGGGGCGATGAGAGGTCGATCGGCGTGGCTTCGAGAGCTCGCTCCGGCCCGGCCAGGCAGGTGCAGGCACGGGGCAGGAAGCCCGCGAGCAGCCTGAAGCAGGTCTGATTGTCCCGCGCGAAATGGCGGCGCAGGCTCCGGCGCCCGGTCGACGGGGCGTCATCGGCGTCGAGCGTCTACGCGGCGCAAAAATGGGTCACGCAGTCCGCCGTGCGTTGATCCGCTCTTCCGGCGCCGGCATCCTCCTGCTGGTGCTCGCAGCCTTGCGGGCGGGAGGGCTCAGGCGCTGCCCCCGCCATCCGGTGCTGTCGAGGTTCACCATCGGGCGGGGGCGTTCAATGAAGAAGGGCCTTTTGATCGGTGCGTTCGCGGCGCCCTGCGTGGGCGCCTGGCTTGCCGGTGAGCGTCACGCGGTCCTGCTCGGGCCGGATCCGCATCCGGATCCGGAACGCTCGCCGATGGCAGAGGCGCGCGGGCCCGCCGCGGTGCAGATGCGGTCGGTGGACCTGGACCCGGGCGCGCTGCAGATCTTCCACCGGGTTCTGCACCGTGACGGACCGGTGGACGAGACGGCCAAGACGACGCCATGAGGATGCCGGCCCTGATGCTGACCCTGTGCATGCTGGCGGCCTGCGGGCCGCAGGCGCCCGCACCTGTCGCTGCCGCCGCCACGGCGTCGACCGATGCCTTCCTGGTGCTGCCCGGGGACTATTCGGAGCGCACCACGCGTGCCGCGCTCGAGGCGCGTTTCGGCAAGGACAAGGTGCACGTCGCTGCCGATGATGACGGGCCGCTGCTGGTGCTGTTCCCGCAGGATCCCGGCCGCCGCGCCTACCTGCGCTTCCATGACGGTGAGTCGTTCACGAACCTGGCCAGCATCCAGGTGCGCGACAGCGGATCGCGCTGGCGCGGCAAGCAGGGCGTGCACATCGGCATGTCGCTGGCCAGATTGCGCGAGCTCAACGGCAAGCCATTCGGCTTCTTCGGCTTCGACCCGGACCGGCGGGCCTATGTCCACGACCGATGGAGTCCGGCGCTGGACGACGACGACACGACGCTCGGTGCCTTCGATGTCGGCGAGCACGACCACCTGTACTTCGACGTGGAGCTCGGGCTGCGCGCCGACGCGGCGGAACCGGGCGCCGCGGACCTTCCGCTGGACGAATCGACGTCGAGCGACGACCCGCGCTACCCGCGCATGGACGAGCGGGTCGTGGTCACCGGCTTCGGCGCCAGCTCGAGCCTCGACGACGAGTGGGAGTGAGGCGAGCCGCGCTCACGCCGTCAGGTCGGCGCGGGCGGGCGTGACACCGCCCGCGCGGCGACTCAGTGCACCACCGCCGGCAGGTCGACCACGAACATCTCGGGTGCCGTCTCGCGGAACGAGGACCGGGCCTCGAGCGCATCGACATAGGCGACCAGGTTCGGATACTGCTCGCGCCAGCGCGCTTCGGGGACCTCGGCGAACAGCCCGTTGGAGAGCATGAAGTCGAACCAGGTCAGCGCCGCCGCGGTGGCGATGTCGGCATAGGTGATCGGCGCATCGGCCTTGGGTACGCGCTGTCCGACCAGCTTCGAAAGCGCCTCGATGCCGCCACCGACCTTGCGCCGCTGGCGCAGCATCCAGGCCGGGCTCGGCGGGTCGCGCTGTTCTTCGAACACGATGAGCACCGTGATCTCCATCAGGCGCTCGGCCAGCAGCTGCTGGCGCTTGACCGCCAGGATGCCGTCGGTGTCCGACGGCAGCAGCGGCGGCGAGGGATGGCGCCGCTCCAGCCACTCGCAGATGTACATCGAGTCGTAGATGTTCTCGCCCTTGTCGGTGACCAGGATCGGCAGCTGCTGCAGCGGGCTGTGCTGCGGCACGATCGTCTTGTCGTCCCAGGGGACGTCGAACACCATCTCGAAGGGAATGCGCTTTTCCTTCATCGCGATGGCCACCTTGCGGCCGAAGGCGCTGGGGGTGGAATTGACGAGCTTCATCATGGCGGGGGTTCCGGTGGAAGGGGGGAGCGATCAGGCCGGTGATCCCGGCTGGAGCGTCCAGCCGGGGGCGCAGGCCGTGACCGGGCAGCTGCGGTGGAGCCCGATCCTGCGCCGGTCATGGACGCATTGCTTGTCTGATCCTGCACAGCGGATCGACTGTCCGTGCAGGGGCGGGCCGGCGGCGGCGAACCGGCGCGGGGTCACAGCGTCCACGCGATGCGCGTCTGGATCACGTCGAACTTGGCGTCGTCGAGGTCCTCGCGGACCGAATGCACGTAGTTGATGCCGATCTTGATGTGGTCGTTGACGAACCAGTTCAGGCCGAGCGTGTAGCTGCTCATCTCGGCGCCCTGCGTGAACGGGGCGCCACCGCCCTGCAGCTCCTTGGAAGTCAGGTCGAGCTGCGAATAGCGGGCCTGGATCTCCCAGGCTCCCCACTGCCCCTGCTTGCGGCTGGTCCGCGGGGCCGGCTGCAGCTGGCCATTGATCGCCAGCGGCGAGAACACGGTCTGGTGGCCGGTCAGGAAGTAGCCGGTCTCGACATAGAAGGCGTTGAAGCTCAGGTCATCGGCGCCGTCGCGCTCGGTGCGGTTCCAGAAGTAGTCGGACTGCATCCAGAACGGGCCTTCCGCCCAGCGGAACTCCAGCACGCCGAGCATGGATTTCTTCGCGTCGCCGATCAGCGCGAGCGGATACAGCTCCAGGTCGTCGGTAAAGACCTCCGGCCAGATGCCGAACACGAGCTGGTCGTCCTCCGGCTTGATCAGGGCGCCCGAGACACCCAGGTGCACCAGGTGCCGACCCTGCTCCCGGTAGCGCGGCATGTAGGAGAAGCGGCCGTGCACCACGAAGTCATCCTCGCCGCGATCGACGGCCTGCGTGCCGGTGGCGGACTCCTCGCTGGTATCGCGCGCCACGCCCAGCGCCCAGCTGTAGCGGCGCTCCACGTCGACGTCGTAGGCGGTGATGCCGAGCAGGGGACCGCGGTAGAAGGCGTTGACCAGCGAGGGCTCCAGCATCAGGCGGTGCCGCGGGTAGTTGGCCCAGATATCCAGGCCATAGACCGGCTGCTGCAGGCCGATCAGCAGGTTCTGCACGACCGGCAGGTCGGAGATGCCCAGCGCCGCCCACTCCATCGCGGCGTCACCGCTGCCGCTGCCGTTGTCCTGGAAGTCGACGCGCAGGTAGTACCAGTAGTTGTCGGTGTAGCTGCCGTTGAATTCCAGGCGCGCCGTGGCGATGCGGCTCTCGCCGTCGATCTCGTCGCGGCCCAGGGCCTCGGCCATGTCGTCGTCGTCGATCACGAAGCTGTTGTCGAACCATACGAACAGGCCCATGGTCAGGCGGTTCTGCCGGTCCGGGCTGGTGTAGGTGGGGCCGTACACGCCCAGCGGGCTGTAGTCCCATTCGACACTGCCGTAGGGCGATGTGGCGGGCGCGGCGCTTGGCGCAGCAGAGGCGGCGGGTGCGGCCGGCGCCACCACCGCGGCGGGCTCGGCGACGGGCGCATCGCCCGCAGCGGTGGCGTCGACGGACCCGGATACCGCGGCGTCTGCGGCCAGGGCCGCGGTGGGCGGCAGCGCGGCCATCAGCGCCAGCAGCAGGGCGGGCAGGGCGGCACGCGCGCAGCGGCTATGGGGATCGGGGAACGGCACGGCGAATCTCCTCGGAATATCGATGCCGTCCGCCGAAACCTCGGCGGCGGCTCTTGTCGCAACGATCCGGCCAGGCACTGCCGGACCGGTTGATGGAGCCGCTATTTGCCGGCGCGCTTCCGGCCGCGGGTCGTGGAGCGGCCGTCGAAGGCCTGCTCGAAGGCGTTCGCCGCGCGGTAGATGGTCGATTCCTGCCAGTGCTTGCCGATCAGCATCATGCTCGCCGGCAGGCCGTCGCTGTCTCCGCAGGGAATCGCGATCGCCGGATGGCCGGTGGCATCGAAGGGCGCGGTGTTGCCGATCATCTCCAGGCCGCGCGCCACGCTCTCGGCGATGCTCGCGCCGGGGCCGGGGATCTTCGAGGCCTTGATCGGCACCGTGGGCATCAGCAGCAGGTCGTACTCGTCCAGCGCCGCGTCGTAGGCCGCGATCATGCGGCGCACGAGGTTCTGCGCCTTGGCGTAGTACTGGCCGCGGTGCTGGTTGAGCATGTGCTGGCCCATCAGCATGGTGACCTTGAGCGTGGTCGAAAGCTCGTCCGCCCGGTTGCGCCAGCCCTCGTGCGCCTTCATCAGGCTTGGCAGGTACAGGCCCTTCCAGTTAAAGCCGAAGCCGTTGCCATGCATCATCTGCATGGTGGCGCCCTCGTGCGCGATGGCGCTCCAGACCGACTGCGCCGGGCCGCCGTGCACGGGCACCGAGATCTCGTCCACCTTGACGCCCAGCTTCCTGAACAGCGCGGCGCCCTTGAGCACGAGTTCGTTGACGTCCGACTCCGCGTTGGGCAGCAGGAAGCCTTCCTTGACGATGCCGATCCTCATGCCCTTCACGCCGGCGTCGAGCGCCTGCGTGTACTTGTCGGTCTTGACGCCGATCTGGCGCGGATCCAGGCCGTCGGCACCGGCGATGACCTCGAGCAGCAGCGCGCTGTCGGCGACGGTGGCCGTGATCGGGCCGCAGTGATCCACCGTGGCCTCGATCGGCATCAGACCGGTGTAGGGCACCAAGCCGTGCGTGGCCTTCATGCCGACCACGCCGCAGTACGCGGCCGGCATGCGCACCGAGCCGCCCTGGTCGGTGCCCAGCGCCATGTCGACCTCGCCGTTGGCGACCAGCGCGCCGCTGCCGGAGGAGGAGCCGCCCGCGGAGTGTCCCGGCTTGCGCGGGTTGATCACCGGCCCGAGCGAGTTGGTGTGGCTGCCGCCCGAGAAGCAGAACAGCTCGCAGTGCGACTTGCCCAGGATGGTGCCGCCGGCGTCCAGGACGCGTTCGACGACGGTGGCGTCCACCTCGGGCACGTAGCCCTGCAAGGTGGTGGAGCCGTTCATCATCGGCACGCCCGCCACGCAGATGTTGTCCTTGATGGCGAAGGTCCGGCCCTTGAGCCGGCCGCTCCTGGCGCCCTCGATCCGCGACTTGTAGTACCAGGCGTTGAGCGGGTTCTCCTCGGCGGAGGGCATGTAGCCCGGCGTGCGCGG
>CAMLNE010000201.1 GCA_946481265.1 uncultured Panacagrimonas sp.
GGGCGCCAACTACCAGCTCCTGGACGCCTACTTCTTCGGCAGGATTCCGATCACCGACGACAAGGACCTCACGCTGAAGCTCGGCCGGCAGATCGTGAACTGGGGCGAGTCCACCTTGCTGGTGATCAACTCCATCAACCAAGCGCAGCCGGTGTCGGCCTCCAACTTCGGGCGCATCGGCTTCCAGGTGGAGGAAGTCTTCACGCCGGTGAACATGGCCTTCCTGAGTTTCGAGCCCTTCCCCAACGCCACGCTGGAGGGCTACTACCAGCTCGAATGGCGCCCCGTGGAGGCGCCGACCCCGGGCAGCTTCTTCTACCAGTCCGACGTGATCGGCACCGACAACGCGGTGGACTACGCCTTCGTGCACTTCGGCGGATCGGCCGAGGACCCGGAAGGCCTGGGCACGCCGCTGTACAACCCGCTGTCGGGTGTCACGCCGACCTCGCTCAAGATCGACCGCCTGAAGGACAACGAGGCGCGGGACAGCGGCCAGTACGGCATCGCCTTCCGCTACTACGCGGAGGAGTTCAACAACGGCACCGAGTTCGCGTTCTACTTCATGAACTACCACTCGAAGCTGCCCTACGTGAGTACGTTCGCGACGCAGGCGAGCTGTGCGCGGCGCGAGGGCAATGCGGCCGGGCTGGACGCGTTCGACTCGGTGTCGTTCCTGGTGGCCTGCCCCGACGTCCCGGTGGTGGCCGGCAGTCCCTACGCCGCGGCCTCCGACGCGGTGCCCCTGGACACGGTCAAGCTGCTCACCGAGTACCCCGAGGACATCAAGATGTTCGGCGTGAGCTTCAACACGACCCTGACCCTGGGCTCACTGGATCTCTCGCTGCAGGGTGAGGTCGCATACCGCCCCGACCAGCCCTTGCAGGTGGACGTGGAGGACCTGGTGTTCGCGGCCTTCGGTCCCACGCTGACGCGCTGTCACAACCGCAACCTGGAGCACAACCTGCTGCCCGGGCAGGCGGCGCTGGGCAACACGCTGCTCGACGGGCTGGTCAATGGCCTCAACAGCCTGGGCCTGCCGGTGGGCGTGCCCAACCTAGTCACCTCGGCCGGCTGCGTGGGCACCAGCACCGGCGTGGGCTACGCGGAGGACGGCAGCCTGGCGCTCTACGCCCCCAGTGACGTCGACCCCCTGATGGGCCCCGACACCTTCGACCTGCTGATCGGGCACGCGCCCGGTTCGGCGCGTTCCTTCCCCGCCTTCGTCACCGCGTATCGCGGCATGGAAGTGGGCGAGAACGCGCCCTGCACCGCCGAGTTCATCGGCGAGCGCAAGCTCAACCCGGCATCCGCCACCGATACCCGCGTGCGCAATCCGGCCTTCAACGGCTACTCGCGCAAGGACGCCTGCTACATCCGCGGCTGGGAGACCTTCGACACCTTCAACTTCATCCTGGGCGCCACGCACGTGGCCGGCGCCACGGACAAGCTCAACATCGTCTTCGCCGACCAGATCATCACGCTGTTCGAAGTGGGCGCGATGTGGATACCCAACCTGCCCTCGCTCGACCGGCTGCAGATCGAGGCGCCCGGCACCTACGCCCACGCCAGTGCCGGTGCGGACGGCACCGGCGCCGACGGCTCGCGCCAGGCCTGCTCGAAGAACCCCACCTGCGCGGTCGGACCCGACGGCCTGCGTTTCAATCCGCACCAGCAGGATCGCTCGCAGTTCGTCGACAAGGTCTCGTTCGGCTACGACATCATCCAGATCATCCGCTACGAGAGCGTGCTGCCGGGCATCTCGCTGCAGCCGCAGCTGATCTGGAAGCACGACGTCTACGGCAACTCGCCGGGCCCTGGCGAAAATTTCCTGAAGGATCGCCGCTCGCTCTTCACCCTGCTGGAGATGCGCTACAAGTCCGCGCTGTCGGTGAACGTGGGCTACCAGTTCTTCTTTGGCGCCGGCGAGCAGAACCTGTACCGCGACAAGGATTTCGCGCAGTTCTACATCAAGTACCAGTTCTGAGCGGGAAGGCGCGCCGCACCGGGCCGGGACGGATCAGCTGCCGGACCGGCGCCGTCGCCGCCGGGGATTGCGAATCCGGGCCTGTACGCCACGGGCGCCGCACGCGGAGAACGCGCCTTGCGCTGCGCCGCCGTGCAGCGGACGCCTCGCCCATCCGCCAGGCTCAGTAGCTCCAGTCCTCGGTGTGTGGCCGCAGCTCCACCTCGTTGCTCCATGCGGAGCGCGGCTGGTGGTGGATCCACACGTAGTTGCGGGCCACGTCATCGGTGTCCGCGGTGCGGCTCTTGTCGTACCGGCTTCCCATCATCTGCTTGACGATGGGCACGTCCAGCTCGCAGTCGAGGCGCACGTGGGCGACATGCACGCCCTTGGACGCATAGGCCTTGGCCAGCGACTGCGCCATCCCGCGCAGCCCGAACTTGCCGGTGGCAAACAGCAGGCCGCGCGCGGAGCCGCGGAACGCGGCCGTCGCGCTGCTGAAGAGGATGGTGCCGCGGCCACGCGCGATCATGCCGGGCAACACCGCCCTGGCCGCCGCGAAGGCGCCGACCACCTCGAGCGACAGCACGTCCTGGAGCTCCTCTGGCGTGACCTCCAGCGGCGGCTTGAAGACGGGCGCGCCGCGCGGGTTGTAGATCAGCACGTCGATCGCCGCCTGGTCCGGCGCAGTTCCGGCAAGCGCGCGTGCCAGGGCGGCCGGATCGCGGGCGTCGGCCTCGACGACCTGCACCGCCGCACCCGCCTGGCGACCCGCATCGACTGCCTTCTGTTGTCCCGCCGCGGTGCGGCCGACAAGAAGAAGGTCATGGCCGTCGTGGGCAAAGGCGCGGGCCAGTGCAGCGCCCAGTCCCTCGCCCGCACCGACGATGGCGCACAAGGCTTTCGGTTCGCTCATGTCACGGTCTCCCTGCCGAGGGTCGGCTGCCAGTCCCAACTGCGGCGCTCGAACGCAGGGTCGCGCCGAGGGGCGGGACGCTCTCAATCCAGGATCCGCAGTGCGACGCGCGCGATGTCCTCGAGCACGGCGCGCTCCGGCCTGCCTTTCGACGCGATGTTCAGGCCCGCGAAATTGTTGAGCAGGAAGCGCCCGACGGAACGCGGGTCCTCGCGCCGGGAAATGGTGCCCTCGGCCTGCCCGCGCTCCACCGCGCGGGTGAACCCGTCCTCCACCAGCGCGCGCGCCGCGATGAGCGCGCGACGGACCTCCGCATCGCCGCTGCTGGCCAGTCCCGCCATGCAGTTGTTGACCAGGCAGCCGTGGGGACCTTTCGGCCCGGCGGTGTGATCGACCATGCGCGCAAACGCCGTCTCGATCTCCCTGCGGCCGGCATCCGGCTGGTAGAGCGGCAGGAGCACGCCGTCCATGCCGGACTCGATGTAGCGATGCAGCGCCTGGACCAGGACGCGCCGCTTCGCGCCGAAGGCGTTGTAGAAGCTGCTGCGCGAAAGCTTCATCGCGCCCAGAAGCGCAGGTAGTGGCGCCGCGTCGTAACCCACGCGCCAGAACAGGCGCATGGCACGCTCGACGGCCGAGCCCTCGTCAAACTCTCGTGCGCGCGTCATTCAGCTCACCGATCTGGACCGGGCAGTCCAGAATGAGCGCGTAGCCGAGGCGTCGTCAACATCTGTGGGTCTCCGGTATGCAGAGGTCGGCCGACGATCCGGCCGACGCCCTACCAGCTGCGGCTCCATGCGACGTAAACGGTATCGCAGCGGGGCTCGACCCTCTCCTGGGCGCCGGGGAACAGCGCCGAATCCCCCTCGTACTCGCCGCGCCGATAGGCGCCATAGGCGAAATGAAGTTCGGTGCCGTGCCAGGGCCGGTAGGAAAACCCGGCAGTCATGTTCAGCGCGGGTGTCGGTGCCAGCATCGTGAAGCTGGCGGAGTCCGTCGAGCCGTCAGCCTGCGGCACCCGGCCGTAGGCAAAGCCGGCGCGCAGGTCCAGCCGCGGCGTGGCATGCCAGGTCAGCGCCACCCGGTAATTGGTCTGGTTGCGCCAGTTGAAGCCACTGCCCTTCTTGTCGCCCAGCGGCTTGCCGATCGGATCCTGCAAGGTGTCGAGCACGCCGTTGCCCAGGGCCGGGACATCGCCGAAGAAGATGCGATGCACGTCGACGGCGAACGTCAGGTTGCGGTCCTTCAAGGCGAAGCCGAGGCTGACATTGGCCGGGATGTCGAAGCTGCCGTCGGCAAGCAGGCCGCGGTACTCCTTGAAGTCCTGCATGTAGACGCGCGTGGCGTAGCTGGCGCCCAGGTCCAGCCAGGGTCGCACGCGCCCGAGCCAGCCGACCCTCACGCCGGCGCCGAAGGCACCCTCGTAGCCGTTGTTCGTCACCCGGTCCGGGTACTTCGACAGCGGCTCGAAGGCCTGCAGGCCGTAGACGCGGATCTGCTGGTAGGCCAGCAGCGGCGAGACGCCGAAGGAATGGCCGGGAGCGAAGCGGAACGACAAGCTCGGCGCCACGACGACCTGCAACAGGTCGAACCCGGCCTCGCCGCAGCCGCCGAAGAAGTTGCCCGGGCGGTCCTCGCATCGCGCGGGATTATTGTTGGTGCCGGGGATGCCCGTGGTGTCGTGGAACTCCGTGTTGAGCCCGCCGTTGCCATACAGCGTGACGCCCCAGGCCCAGGTGTCGTTGATGCGACGCGCATACGCGCCGTCCGGAATCAGGAACAGGTCGTTGCGGCTCTTCGACTGGAAGTCGAACGGCGTCTCCGACCCGGTTCGCGTGATGCGCCGGTACGGCATGAAGGCCAGCAGGCCCAGGTCCAGGCGCGTGCCCACCTCCGACAACTTTGCAGGGTTCGATGCCCCCACGAAGGCGTCGAAACCGACCGCCGTGGACGTCCCGGCGGATTGATGCGCGTAGGGGCCGTAGCCCAGGACGAAGTAGCCGCCAGCCGCATGGGCCGGGGCGGTCAGCAAGACGGCGAACAACACCAGCACCGCCGACACCGCGGTCGTCCACCTCAAAGAAGCGTGCATCTGTTCCTGTTCCCCTTGTTCGCGCGGGCGATGGTGCCCGCGCATTACCCTTATCTTCCGGGTGAGCAAGCCCGCAATCGGCCTTGCGGCCGCTCGAGCAGGTCACCGGACTGTTATGTACAGCGTCTTCATGCCGCCGCCCGCCTGCGCCACGCCGCCTCGACCTGCGCGGCGTGGCGGCGGAGTGTCGGGACTGCAGGGCTGGCTCCGCAAGCGGCGCCGATTCTGGACTGCACGGTCCAAAATCCCCCGAGTCGGGCGTACGGTCAATCAGGGGCGATCCCCTGATCGACCGTCGACGACCCGAAGTGACCCGGGCATCCCGGTCTAGCCAAGCGCATCCAGGGGACTGCGAACCCCTCGTCCACCGCGATTCAGCACGTGCGTGTAGACCATCGTGGTGCTCACGTCCGAATGTCCCAGCAGCTCCTGGACGGTGCGGATGTCGTAGCCGGATTCGATCAGGTGCGTGGCGAAGGAATGGCGCAGCACGTGCGGCGACACCGGCTTGGCGATGCCGGCCCGCTGCGCGGCAGCCCGCACCTGCCGCTGGATCTGCTTCTCGTCCACGTGATGCCGACGCCGCGCCCCCGAACGCGGGTCGGTCGAGAGGCTCTGCGCCACGAAGACGTACTGCCAGCCCCACTCGCGCGACGCGTTCGGATACTTCACCGCCAGCGCATCCGGCATCCATACCTGCGCCCGCCCCTCGGCGCGGTCCTGGTCGAACACCACCCGGCGCAATGCCATGTGTCGCTTCAATGGAGGCTGCAGCGACTGCGGCAGCATCGTCACCCGATCCTTGCCGCCCTTGCCGTCACGCACCGTGACCTGCGAGATGGAGAAATCCACATCCTTGACGCGCAGGCGCACGGCTTCCATCAGGCGCATGCCGGTGCCGTAGAGCAGGCGGGCGATCAGGGCCATGCCGCCGTCCATGTGACCCAGGACCGCCTCCACCTCCATCCGCGTCAACACCACCGGCAAGCGCTGCGGCTTCCTGGCGCGGACCACGTCCTGCATCCATGGCAGCTCCTGGTCCAGCACTTCCCGGTAAAGGAACAGCAGCGCGGCCAAGGCCTGGTTCTGCGTGCTGGCAGACACGCGGCGCTCCACCGCCAGATGAGACAGAAAGCGGCCTACCTCGGGCCCGCCCATCTCCACCGGATGCCGCTTGCCGTGAAAAAGGATGAAGCGTCTAATCCAGTCGACATATGAAGACTCGGTCCGCAAGCTGTAATGACGCGTCCGCAGACACTGCCGAACCCGGTCGAGCAGGCGAGGCGCCGTCCCCGGTGATTCCAAACCGTTCATTGCGCCCCAACCCGGAGACCCCGATCACAATGGAATACCACTCAGGCAGTTGCGCCAACACCTGCGTGTTTACGGGACAGGGTGTGGAGATTAGCGGACGGGGTTGGGTTCCTAATTGGTGTTGGACGACACGGGATAGTTCGGAGGAAGCATGAGCGATGTCGGTCCAGAGGGACGCTCATTCAAAATGATCCGGCCCGAAGACTTACTCCGTCTCGCAGCACTCGCGGCAATAGATCGCGAGTCTTTCTTCCAAAGTCATCGTGACTGGGCGAGGCAGTATAAAAATCGCGTTCTGGCCGTGGCCCTTTGCCAAGGCGCAGCCCAGCATTACGTAGATGGAAAGCGAGGGATCCAGGACTTCGACGTCTACACTTTTTACTCACGCCACCCATCCCGCCCCTGGTACGCGAAACGCAAGAAGACGGTGGACTTCGAGGATGCCAGGTTTGGAACATCTCCAGATTCACCTCATTTCGTAGGGCGTCGAGTGGATCTTCTAGGAAGATCGCTGGACGTGCCCTTGGCCACTGAGCCGAGCGTCGCCATCAGATCATGGCTCCGAGCCGGTCGCGGCAACATGTCCGCTGCTTATCTCGCGGAGAAAGCAGTGGTCCTATTGGAGCCGGTCGACCGTTGCGGAGAGATCATCTGGCCGGTCGCGGGTATCGTCCAACAAGCTGTTCAACGCGACGGCCCCGCCTCCGGCGGGTCCGCGCGTTAACGCTGGCGTTAGCAGCCATGAATCTACTTCAGGAGATCGAGGCGGAGTTCACCTCTGGAGTTGTTTCGGAGGCTGGGTTCCGCTGGCTGGCGGACGCTGAGCTATACGGAAATGCGGCCTCAATTGGCGCTCTAGAAAAGCGCCTCCAGTTGCTGAAAAGCAGGATCGTGGCTGGCAGAAACATCAGCGTCCATCATCCGAGTAAGGGGCGTTGGGTGGTTGAGACGGAAGGAGAGTTCTTGTCATGGTGCAAAGAATATTTCCCCAGCGCTTCGGTTCGGGGTTAGCGCGCATGGCTGCTAACACGTCGCTCCAGTGCGACGTCTCCGCCTTCGGCGGAGCCGCGCCTGAGCTAGGGCGTTAGACGTCATGGATAGAGCCCGCTTCGCTCAGATGATGGGTGTTCCCGAAGTCGCGCAGCCGGACGGCAGGCATATGCTTTCGAGGCGCACCGTGGCTGCGGCTCCTCATGTCCGCTGGAACGCGTTCATAGACATTATTTCAGCGGACCCTGCCACCTTTGAGGCCGGACCTCGTCGCAATGCTGCCCTGGCGTTCCTGTACGAGTCCCATGTGCAGAACGGTGGTCATGACGCGTACTTCGCGTACACCGGTGGCGCTATCGCAGAGGAAACAGTGTTTGCGCTGAGGTTTCTCGGTGACGATTGCAGGGCGAAGGTGCTGGCTCAAGCAGTGATGGCTTCAAAGGAAGGACGTGGTGAGCGTCTAGAGCGTCTCGATGCTCAGTTCGGTCGGTGTGCTCCGAAACTGGTGCGCTTCTTGGAGCTGCACCTCAATGCGAACGAAGCTCTCTATATACAGTGGGACGATGACGCCTAACCAGCTAATCCAGGCGACCGCTCTGCCGCCGGTGACAGTCGCTTCTCATGGAAAGGTCAGTGTGGGCGGCAGAGCGTCGCCTGATCGCGGGCG
>CAMLNE010000202.1 GCA_946481265.1 uncultured Panacagrimonas sp.
GGAGCCCACCATCTGCAGGCGGTGCTGCTGCGCATATTCGATGAGTTCGATATTGACCGCCGCCAGTGCGTCGTCCACCCGATCGACGTAATCGACCACCTGCGGCGGCCGCACAAGTTCACGCAGATGCCGGACGATCGCCTGGCTCGCCACGTCTCCCGCCTCGTGGCCACCCATGCCATCGGCAACCGCCCACAGCCGGTTGTCGGGATCGTCGAGATACGAGTCCTCGTTGTGCGAGCGCACCGTCCCCCGATCGGATCGTCCGTACGAACTCGTCAGCAAAAGGGCCCCCAGCCGTCTGCCTTCTTTGGAATGCAGGCGAAGCTAACACTCGCGGTCGCGACTTCCAAGGCGGACGCATGCGCAATGTCACACTGCGCGCTCGGGCGTCGTCGTGAACGACGCCTTGCATGGTCAGCCGAGACGCTTGAGGCCCGTGCTGATCGCCGTTCTGAGCACGACCCCGAGCACCGGCCCAACGAGCGGAAGCGCCGAGTCGAACTCGATGGTCCACTCCACGCGGCTGCCACCGTCCGCGCTGTCGAAGAACTCGATGCGCCCGCGATGGTTCCTGAGCGGAAACCCGCCGCGCGTGATCCGGTAGTCGATCGATTCCCGATCGACCAGCGCCGTCACTGTCTCTTCGACCCCGAGTGGGCCGGCGCCGATCCTGCGCACGGAGCCGACTCCGTTGGGCCCCGGCTGCCCATCGCGGATGCGCCGCACCGGCACGCCGAAGACCTTGCCGAGCCTGTTGTGGTCCGCCAGCGCCTCGAACAGCTCCGCCAGGGGCAGACGCGAGGAATAGGCAATGTCGACGTGGTGCATGGGAATCCTGCATTCCGGAAGGGCGGGGGAAGCGTGAGTGCGCGCGGTCCGCCATGCAACAACGGCCAGGAAGAGCGCCGTCGATGCCACCGATGGCCGGGTAGCCGGCCATTGCTTCGCGTGGGTATCCGGCAAGTTCGGGCGCCTGCAAGCGCATCGGCCACGATCCTCCCGGCCCTTGCTTGCCGACCGTCTTTGAGCGGGATCCGGGTCACGCCGTCGCAAGTCGGCCGCCCGTTGCTGCCGGGGTCGCCCGAAGAAAGATGCCTTTCCGGGCCGCAACAAAAATAGGCCAGCGTGGGCAACGCTGGCCTAGGTACCACACGGTTTGGTGGAGCTGGCGGGAATCGAACCCGCGTCCGACAACCATCCACGCCGAAGATCTACATGCTTAGCCTGTCTTTATTTTTCATCGCCGGCTCCCCGACAGGCAGGGATCGCCGACGCCTATCCCCTTGGGGTTTTCGTCTCTAGGCGAAGGGCGCGCTTCGAGCTTAGTTGATGAGAGTCGACGGTTGATTCAGGGGCATCAACACCACCTGGTCAACCGCTCGCCGGGTTAAGCGGCGAGGGCGTAGTTCGCGTCGTTCGCAACTAGCTTGTTTGCACAGCGTTTAACGAGTAGCCATGCAACTCGGCATGCACGTCGGGTTTCCAGTCACCGTCGAGCCCAGATCAGCCCCGTGCGATTCGTAGACTACCACGCAGGCGGTTCGGTTCCCTACCGGCCGCGATTTCGCATGATCCGGGCCTTCTCCCGCTGCCAGTCCTTTTCCTTCACATCGGCGCGCTTGTCATGCTGCTTCTTGCCCTTCGCCAGGCCGATCTGCAGCTTGGCCCGGCCGCGCGTCCAGTGCAGGTCGAGCGGCACGATGGTGTAGCCCGCCCGCTCGACCTTGCCGATCAGTTGCGCGAGCTGGCGTTCGTGCAACAGCAGCTTGCGGGTGCGGGTCGCATCCGGATTGACGTGGGTCGAGGCCTGCTTGAGCGGCGTGAAGTGCGCGCCGACCAGAAAGGCCTCGCGATTGCGGATCACGACATAGGCCTCGGTCACCTGGGCCCGGCCTTCGCGCAGGCTCTTCACCTCCCAGCCCATCAGGACCAGGCCGGCTTCGAAGGTGTCCTCGATGAAGTATTCGTGGCGCGCGCGCCGGTTGAGGGCGATGGTGCGCGGTGCATCGGGTTCGGCTTCGGCCTTCTTCTTGTTGTTCCTGGGCTCGCTCATCAGCGGAGTATACGAAGCGTCTGCGGCGGCTTGCGCCGCGAAGTGGGAATGCTACGGTTCGACCAATGAAGAATCCGACCGATTCACGCGTGCTGGTGGCCGATATCGGCGGCACACACTGCCGAATCGCGCTCGCGCGACGCGAAGCCGGCCGTATCCGCCTGGAGCAGGTGAGCGTGATGCCGACCCCGTCCGGCGCGTTCGGGCAGACGGTGCGTGACTACCTTGCCGGGACCGATTGTCCATGTCCGGCGGCGATCGGCGTGGCCGCTGCCGGCCGCGTCCGCCGCGTCGCCGGCGGCAGCAGGATCGCGCTCACCAATACCTCGCTGGTGCTGGACCGCGAGGAACTGGAAGCACTGATAAACGGGCCGGCCTGGCTGGCCAACGACCTGGCGGCGGTGGCGGCCGCGTTGCCCCATCTGTCGGATGCGGACCGACAGGCTTTCGGAGCGCCTCGGCCCGTGGTTGCAGGTCGATGCCTGGTGATCGGGGTCGGTACCGGCCTTGGGGCAGCCTTGCTGACCGAGCACGGCGAGGTCGTCGACACCGAGGCGGGGCACGCAGACCTGGCCGCAGTGTCTCCAGAGGAATGCGAGTGGCTGGCGCGCCTGTCCATCCAGGGACGCGTATCGGCCGAGCACGTGCTGTGCGGCAGTGGCCTGATCCGCCTGCACGAGGCGATATCGGGCGAGCGCAGTGCCGGCGTCCCGGTATTGCTGGAATGCTCGGCGCGCGGCGATGCGAACGCACGACGGACGCTTGCTGGTTTCTCGACCTGGCTCGGGCGCGTGGCGGGAAACCTGGTACTGAACCTCGGCGCCTGGGGCGGCGTGTCGCTGATCGGCGGCGTGGTAACCGGGCTTGGCGAGGCACTGGATCCGCATGCTTTCCGCCAAGGCTTCGAAGACAAGGCGCCGTTCGAGGCGGATCTCAAGGCCGTGCCGGTGCATCGTATCGTCCACGCGCAGCCGGCCCTGCTCGGCATGGCGGGCCTCGCGCTGGAGAGCTTAAGAGGCGGATCAGAACGCGGCGATTCGGTGCACGGCGACTACGCCTAAACTGGCCGGATGCAGATTCGCGAAAGCAGTTTCGGGTACTGGTCCAGCCAGCCTGCCTTCCTGTCGGTGGCTTGCGGTGCCGCCCTGGGAATCGGCAACAGCTCGCGCGTCCCCTACCTGATGAGCGAATACGGCGGGCTCGCCTTCTTCTCGGTGTACGTCCTGTGCCTGCTGGTCGTGGGTTTGCCGATTCTCGTCGCGGAGTGGGCGCTGGGCCGCTGGATGCGCGACGAGCTGGGCGCGGGGTTCGCCCGCCTATCGCAGACCTCGCAGGCCAATCGCGCCTGGCGCTGGCTCGGCCGCCTGGCGGTGATCGGGGCGGTGATGATCCTTTCCTACTACAGCGTGATCGCCGGCTGGAGCCTGGGCTACCTGTTCCGCGGAGCGGGGGGCTTTCTCGCGGACCGGGATTCGAGCGAGGCTTCGCGCATCTTCCTCAAGCTCGCGCGCGACCCGGAACGCAGCCTGGCCTGGCACACGCTGTTCATGGTGGTGGTCACGGTCACCGTCTCCTACGGCTTTCGCGACGGCATCGAGCGGGCGGCGCGTCGGATGCTGCCGGCGGTATTGGTGCTGACACTGGCCTTCGCGCTGCTGGCGTTCTCGGTCGGGGCGCCGGCGGAAGCCCTGCAGACGGTCCTGACGCCGGATTTCTCCAAGCTGGGTTGGCGCGGGGTGGTGGAGGCGCTCTACCAGGCGTTCTTCACGCTGGGCCTGGGCCTGGGCGTGATGATGACGCTCGGCGGCTACCTGCCAGCCAGCGTGCCTCTGGTACGGATGGGGCTGTGGGTGATCGTGGCGGACTGCATCTTCGGCATTGCCGCCGGTACCGGCCTGCAGGCGCTGCTGCTGGCGGCCAATCTGCAGCCGACCAGCGGCCTGACGCTCATCTTCCAGAGTTTCCCGGAGGCGTTGCCCAACACCGCCGCGGGAATCTGGCTGGCCATTCTGTTCTACCTGACGCTGTTCCTGGTCACGCTGCTGGCCGCCGCGACGCTGCTCGAACCGGTGACGCGCTACCTCATGGAGCGCTACCGCCAGACCCGCGTGTTCGCCGCGATGGGCGCGGCCGTGGTGGTGTGGTTCCTGGGTATCGGCAGCCTGCTGTCATTCGGCGTCACCGCCGAGCTGCGGCTGTTCGGGCAGAACTTCTTCGAATGGATGCAGTTCCTGACCAGCTTCGTGATCGTGCCGGTCGGTGGGCTCCTGATCTGTGTCTATGTCGCGCGCATCCTGCCGCGCGATCTCAGCCTGGCGGTATGGGGGCCGCGCGAGCGGCGTCTGCATGGCGCCTGGCGCTTTGCCCTGCGCTATCCGGCCCGGCTCGGACTCCTGGTCGTGCTGCTGCACGGCCTCGGCCTGCTCGACTGGTTTGCCAGCCTGTGGGCCTGATCCGCGTGGAAGTGGTCCTGGTGCTGGCGCAACGCCAGCACCGTGTCGGCCTGGAGATCGAGCAGGGTGCGACGCTGGAGGACGCGATCCGACGCAGCGGCCTGCCGCTGGGGGAGGGTGCCGTACGCGTCGGCGTATTCGGGCGACTCCGGGGGCTTCTGGATGCGGCTGCCGATGGCGACCGCATCGAGATCTACCGCGAGCTGATGGCCGACCCGAAGGCGGCGCGCCGCCGCCGGGCGCAGCAGCGCGTCAAGGGCGGCGCTCGTCGGGGTTGAGGACGATGTCGGAATCGTTGTCCCGGGCACTGCGCTCGGCCGTCGCGCGATCCCGGGCATCGGCCTTGATCACCGCGTCGGCATCGGGCTTGGACAGGTCGGAGTCGTCGTCCGCGGGCTCGGCACCCTCCAGGCGGGCCAGCTGGTCGCCTTCGAAGAAGATCGACACGGTGCGCTGGGAAATCGCGCCCCGGGGAGACTTGTAGTAGCCCACGTAGTCCCAGCGATCCGAACGGAACGGGGTCGCGGCAAGCGGCGTGCCCATCACGAACTTCACCTGCTCGCGGGTCATGCCGGGCTTGAGCTTATTGAGGTCGCGCTGCTCGATCACGTTGCCCTGGCGCGTCGGCAACTTGTAGATGATCTGGCAGCCGCCAAGGCCTAGAAGAATCAGGGATAGCAGCAGGACGCGCATTCGGGTTGATGTAGGCAAGAGGTCGCCGATAATAAACCCTTATCCCTGCTGAAGGTTCCACCGTGGAATCCAACGAACTGCGCAACGCCGGGCTCAAGGTCACCTTGCCCCGACTCAAGATCCTGCAAATCCTGGAGAAGAGCGCCACCCGGCACCTGTCTGCAGAAGACATTTACAAGGAACTGATCCAGCACGATGAAGATATCGGGCTGGCCACGGTCTACCGGGTCCTGACCCAGTTCGAGCAGGCCAGCCTGGTCAAGCGTCACCATTTCGAGGATGGCCACGCGGTTTTCGAACTGGATCGCGGCGAACACCACGATCACATGGTGGACATCGAATCGGGCAAGGTCGTCGAGTTCATCAGCGACGAAATCGAGCTTCTTCAGCACCAGATCGCCGAGAAGCACGGTTACGACATCGTCGGGCACAGCCTGGTGCTGTACGTCAGACCGCACGGCAAGGCGGCCGCCTCCCGGCGGGGCTCGATCGGCGCGAAGCTCTGAGGAGGCACGGGCCGGCAGGGGCCGGGCGTCCGGCGCGGGCTGCTCAGCCCCTGCTTATCGCGAGGTGACGCAGGGCGGCCTCGTAGATCCGCGACAGGGGTTCGAGGTCGGCCACGCGCACGTGCTCGTCGACCCTGTGGATGCTGTCGTTGATCGGCCCGACTTCGATCACCTCGGCGCCCCAGGGCGCCAGGAAGCGCGCATCGGAGGTGCCGCCGCCGGTGAACAGTTCCGGCTCGGCGATGCCGGTGACCTCTGCGATGGCGGCGCGCATCGAATCGATCAGCCGGCCGGAGCGGGTGAGGAAGGGCTGACCGGTGTGCCACCAGTCCGCCTCGTAGCGCGGGCACCAGCGGTCCAGCACGGCATGGGTGCGCGCCTTGAGATCCTCGGCCTTCGATTCGGTTGAGTAACGGAAGTTGAAGATGGCTTCGGCCGTGCCCGGAATCACGTTGCCCGCGCCGGTGCCGGCGTGGACATTCGAGACCTGGAACGAGGTGGGCGGAAAGTACGCGTTGCCCGCGTCCCAGCGCGTCGCGACCAGTTCGGCCAGCGCGGGTGCCAGCCGGTGGATCGGGTTGTCGCCCTTGTGCGGATAGGCCACGTGTCCCTGCTTGCCGAGCACCTTCAGGTTGCATCCAAGCGAGCCACGTCGCCCGACCACGATGCGATCACCGAGTCGCTCGCTGGAAGAGGCCTCGCCGACCACCGCGTAGTCGGGCACCACGCCACGCGCCTGCAGAACGCGCACCGCGTGCTGGGTGCCGTGCGTGGCCATGCCCTCCTCGTCGCTGGTGATCAGAAAGGCGAGGGTTCCCGGGAAATCGCCTGCCGCGAGCAGGCGCTCGACCGCGCACACCATCGCGGCGAGCCCCGATTTCATGTCAGCCGCGCCGCGGCCGTAGAGGATGCCGTCGCGCACCTCGGGCTGGAACGGATCGGAGTGCCATTGATCCAGCGGGCCGGCGGGCACCACGTCGGTGTGACCGGCCAGGATCGTCAGCGGGCGCCCGTTGCCGCGCGTGGCCCACAGGTTGGTCACGCCGCCGGCGTCGATGTACTCGATCCGGAAGCCCAGCGGCTGCAGGCGCGACGCGATGATCTGGCAGCAGCCGGCATCGTCCGGCGTGTTGGACCGTTGCGCCACCAGTGCGCGGGTGAGGTCCAGGACCGGTTGCGGATCGGCGTTCACGCTCACCCGGCTCCCCTCAGATATCGCGCAGCAGCTCGTTGATCCCCACCTTGCCGCGCGTCTTTTCGTCCACGCGCTTCACGATCACGGCGCAATTGAGGCTGTAGCGGCCGCCGTCCTTGGGCAGTGAGCCGGCGACCACGACGCTGTAGGCCGGAATGCGCCCGTACGAGATCTTCCCGGACTCGCGGTCGTAGATCGGCGTGGACTGGCCGATGAACACGCCCATCGAGATCACCGAACCCTTCTCGACGACGACGCCCTCGACCACTTCCGAACGGGCGCCGATGAAGCAGTCGTCCTCGATCACGACCGGGCCGGCCTGGATCGGCTCCAGCACGCCGCCGATGCCGACGCCGCCGGACAGGTGCACGTTCGTGCCGATCTGCGCGCAGGAGCCCACGGTGGCCCAGGTGTCGACCATGGTGCCGCTGCCCACATAGGCGCCGATATTCACGTAGCTCGGCATGAGGACCGCGCCGGGGGCGATGTAGGCGCCCTTGCGTACCGCCGCTGGCGGAACGATGCGCGCGTTCTGCTGTGCATAGCGCTCGGCGGTCCATCCGTCGAACTTGAGTGGCACCTTGTCCCAGCCGCCGAGCTGGCCCATGGCGATCGGGATGTTGTCGTGGAGGCGAAAATAGAGCAGCACCGCCTTCTTCAGCCACTGGTTCACCGTCCAGCCATCGGCAGTGGGCTCGGCCACGCGTGCCTGGCCGCGGTCGAGCAGCTCGATGGCGGCGTGTACGGCGGCGCGCACATGCGAGTCGTCGCGGTCGAGATTGGCGCGGTTTTCCCACGCGCGGTCCAGGATGCTTTGCAGTTCGTTCATGTCGGGATCGACGGGGCATCGAAGCCCCGGTTGGAGGGAGGGAATCAGGCGTCGCTGCGGTCCAGGGTCCGGGTCAGCACCTCGCGCAGTTCCTCGAGCGTGCTTTCGTCGGCGATCGGACGATGATCCGGGCCGGTGAGGAAGAACACGTCCTCGGCGCGTTCGCCGATGGTGCCGAGCTTGGCGCCGTCGAGCAGGATGCCGCGCTT
>CAMLNE010000203.1 GCA_946481265.1 uncultured Panacagrimonas sp.
ATGGTCGGTGGTGAGGAAGATGCGCCAGGGGTCGTCGAACAGCAGGAAGGTCTCCAGCAGCACCTCGCGCCGGGCCTGTGCGATGGCGGCGAAGACAGCCGGGTAGTACGCCTCGCCGTTGACCAGCAGGCGCACCTGGTTGCCGTACGTCCAGTCGCCCAGGGCCGCCGGCACGGGGGGCGCCAGCGCATTCACAGGGCGACCTCGGCGAGCAGGCCCGCGTGGTCCGACAGGTGCGACCAGGGCCGCAGCGAGAGCACGGCCAGGTGCCGGACAACGACATTGCGCACGAAGATGCGATCCAGGCGCAGTACCGGGTAGCGCGCCGGAAAGGTGCGCGCCGAGGCGCCGCGGCTTTCCTCGAACACCTCGTGCAGATCGGCGCGGGCCAGCAGCCGCGCATTCGCACGCAGGCGCCAGTCGTTGAAATCGCCGGCCACCACCAGCGGCGCCTGCGGCGGCACCTCGCGTTCGATCAGCTCGCAGAGCAGGTCCATCTGGCGCAGGCGATGGCTGCCGCGCAGCCCCAGGTGGACGCAGATCACGTGCAGGCACCGGTCCGAGCCGGGAATGTCGAGCTCGCAATGCAGCAGGCCGCGCCGCTCCGGGCCGCCGACCGAGACGTCGTGGTTGCATTGGCTGAGGATCGGGAACTTCGAGAGCACGGCATTGCCGTGGTGACCGTTCGGGTAGCTGGCGTTGCGCCCGTACGCATAGGCCGGCCAGATCGAGTCGGCGAGGAATTCGTATTGCGAGCCCTCCGGCCAGCCGGGAAAGCGCGCGGGGTGCACGCTGTGCGCACCGAGCACCTCCTGCAGGAAGACCACGTCGGCCGACACGCCGCGCACCGCCTCGCGCAACTCGTGCAGCACCATGCGCCGGTTGAAGGAGGTGAAGCCCTTGTGCGTGTTGAGGGTCAGCACCTTGAGGACGGTCAAGTCGCCCGATGCGGCGGCGGCCAGGGGCGGCGATGGCGGGAAAAGGGGACGTTCCTGGGCGGGTGCGGACATCACGGGGGCGGCAGTTGAGTTCCAGAGTGGGGACCACGGGACAGCAAGCAACGTTCCGCGGCGCGGGCATGGCGGTTGCGCCGGCCGGTCCGGATGGATCCCGTACCGATGCTGGGTGACAACCGGGTCGCATCGTCGCCGACGGCCCTGGGTTCGGGCCACCGCCTGCGGCTGCTGTGGCGGGTGCTCGCGACCCTCTTCTTCGCGGGCGTCGCGGCGCTCATCGTCGCACGGGCGCGCCAGGTCGACTGGTCCGCGGTGCTCGTCGCGCTGCGCAGCTACAGCGCGCTGGAGCTGGGCCTGGCCCTGCTCGTCGCGGCGCTGGGCCATGCCTGCGCCGCCTGCTACGACCTGATCGGTCGCCGCTACACCGGGCATCTGATCCCGGCCTCGCGCGTGTTCACGATCAACGCCATCGTCTACGCGTTTTCGCTCAACCTCGGCGCGCTGGTCGGCAGCTGGGCGTTCCGCGTCCGCCTGTACACGCGCTTTGGCCTGCCGGTGTCGATGGTGGCGCGCATCATCGTGCTCGCCGTGGTGACCAACTGGGCCGGCTTCACCTTGATCGGCGGTGTCCTGCTTGCGCTTTGGCCGCCCCAGCTGCCGGCCAGCTGGGAAGTGCCGAGCCTGCTGATCCGGGCCATCGGCGTGCTGTTGCTGGGCGTGGTCGGCGCCTATCTGGCCGCCTGCGCGCACGGTCATCGCCGCGGATGGGCGTTTCGCGTGCGCGGCCAGTCCATGCGCCTGCCGAGCCTGCCGATGGCGATCGCGCAGCTGCTGCTCTCCGCGGCCAGCTGGCTGCTGATGGCGATCGCACTGGCCCTGCTGCTGCCCGCCGACCTGTCCTTCGCGAAGATCGTCGAATCGCTGTTCGCGAGCAGCATTGCCGGCGCGATGCTGCATGTGCCGGGCAATGTCGGCGTGCTCGAGGGCAGCTTCTCGGCGCTGATGTCGCGTGAGCTGGCGGTGACGCAGGCCCTGGCCGGCGTGCTGGCGTTCCGCGCCGTGTACTTCATCGTGCCGTTCCTGTTCGCGTCGGCCGCCTACGCGGTGCTGGAACTGCTCGCCCGGCGGCATCGCAAAACGAAGGTTTGAGGCGGGTCCGCCCTGCCCGGTGCCCGCCGCGCCGCCGGGTTCCCGCAATTTGCACGCCGGCTCAGGGCAAAAGTGCTGCGCAGGACGGGCACGGAACTTGTGCCTGCGGGTCAGGACACCCCGCTCCGATCCCTTGCCTTCCCCAGGCTTTTTTCGCGACCGCCCCGATGAATCCTCCTCCCTGCCGCCCGCCCGGCCGTGTCGCGTCCCGCATCGCGGCCGCCAGCCATCGCTGCGTGTCGTCCGGCGATGGCGGTCGCGCCCATCCCGTGCCGGGCCCCGCATGAGCGCGCGCAAGCTCGCGCCTGAACGGCGCCAGCCGGAGCCGCGCCAGGAGGAAGCGCTGACGCTCGCGGTACGCTCGCCGCGCCTGATCATCGACCGCCTGCGACCCTGCGTCGACGACGGACGCTTTGCAGCCAAGGCGGTGGTCGGGCAGGCGCTGGTGCTGGAGGCCGACGTCTTCGCCGACGGCCACGAGGTGCTCGCCGCCGAGGTCCTGCTGCAGTCGCCGTCGGGGCCGGTGCACAACCTGCCGATGCAGGCGCTCGGTAATGACCGCTTCCGCGCGCAGACCGTGCCGACCGACTGCGGCTCCTGGCACTACACGGTCGAGGCCTGGGTCGACACCTGGGCCAGCTACCGGCGCGGACTGTCGCGCCTGCACGACGCGGGTCGCGTCGGCGAGTCCGACCTGGCCGAGGGCATCGAGCGCATCCGCGTCCAGGCACGGCAGGAGGACGAGGACGGCACGCTGGCAGCGCTGCTGCAGCGCCTCGACGGCCTGGCGCCGGAAGAGCAGGTGCGCCTGCTGCTCGACCCGGGGCTGGCCGCACGGATGTCGGCACTGCTGCCGCGCGCCTTCGCGGTGCGCCATCCCGAGGCGCTGTGCGTGCGCGTCGAACGCGAGCGCGCGGGTTTCGCCAGCTGGTACGAACTGTTTCCGCGGTCCGCTGGTGCACCGGGCCGGCACGGCCGCTTCGACGACGTCATCGGACGCCTGCCGGCGATCGCCGCGATGGGCTTCGACGTGCTCTACATGCCGCCGATCCATCCGATCGGCACGACCAAGCGCAAGGGTCGCAACAACAGCCTGGTGGCCGGCCCCGGCGATCCCGGCAGTCCGTACGCGATCGGTGCCGCCGACGGTGGCCACGACGCGGTGCATGCCGAGCTCGGCGGCATCGAGGGCCTGCGCCGGCTGCGCGACGCCGCCGCCGGCTACGGCATGGAACTGGCCCTGGACCTGGCCATCCAGTGCTCGCCCGATCATCCCTGGCTGCGCGAGCACCCGGAGTGGTTCCAGTGGCGCGCCGACGGCAGCGTGCGCTGCGCGGAGAACCCGCCGAAGAAATACGAGGACATCGTCAATGTCGACTTCTATCCGCCTGCGCCGGGCGCGATCAGCGCGCTGTGGAAGGCCTGGCGCGACGTGCTCGAGTACTGGATCGACGAGGGGATCCACACGTTCCGCGTGGACAACCCGCACACCAAGCCGCTGCCGTTCTGGCAATGGCTGATCGCCGACATCCAGTCGCGCCATCCCGAGGTGCTGTTCCTCTCGGAAGCCTTCACGCGCCCGGCGATGATGTATCGCCTGGCCCGCATCGGCTTTTCGCAGAGCTACACCTACTTCACCTGGCGCAATGACAAGGCCGAGCTGGCCAGCTACATGGAGGAGCTCGTCGGCGCGCCGGTGCGCGACTTCTTCCGCCCGCATTTCTTCGTCAACACGCCGGACATCAACCCGCGCTTCCTGCAGTCGTCCGGACGCCCGGGCTTCCTGATCCGCGCCGCGCTGGCCACCACGCTGTCCGGGCTGTGGGGTCTGTACAGCGGCTTCGAACTCTGCGAATCCGCGGCGCTGCCGGGCTCCGAGGAATACCTTGATGCCGAGAAGTACGAGCTGCGCCATCGCGACTGGACCGCGCCCGGCAACATCGTTGCCGAGATCACCCGCCTCAATCACCTGCGGCGCGAACACCCGGCGCTGCAGTCGCACCTCTACTACCGCGCGGTGCCCTCGGACAACGGGCGGATCCTGGTCTACGCCAAGCAGGTGCCGGGCGACGACAGCCTGATCGTGGTGGCGGTGAGCCTGGATCCGCACGCAGCGCAGGAGGGGCACTTCGAGCTTCCCTTCGAGGCGCTGGACCTGCCTGAAGGCACGGCGCTGGAGGCCGAGGAGCTGATGTCGGGCCGCCGCTTCATCTGGTCGCAACGCCGCCAGCACTGGCGCTTCGTGCCGCAGGAGATGCCGTTCGCGCTGTGGCGGCTGCGGCGCGCCGGGGCGGCCGCATGAGTGCGGCGCGCCGGAAGCGGCGGGCGCCACCCGAGCCGGCCTTCAGCCAGGATCCGCTCTGGTACAAGGACGCGATCATCTACCAGCTGCACGTCAAGTCGTTCTTCGATGCCAACGACGACGGCATCGGCGACTTCGCCGGCCTGATCCAGAAGCTCGACTACGTGGCGGCGCTGGGCGTCAACACGGTGTGGCTGCTGCCGTTCTATCCCTCGCCGCGCCGCGACGACGGCTACGACGTGTCGGATTACCGCGGCGTGCACCCGGACTACGGCTCGCTGGCCGACGCGCGCCGCTTCATCGGCGAGGCGCATCGCCGCGGCCTGCGCGTGATCACCGAGCTGGTGATCAACCACACCTCGGACCAGCACCCCTGGTTCCAGCGCGCGCGCACGTCGCCGCCGGGCTCGGCGCTGCGCGACTTCTACGTGTGGAGCGACGACCCGACCCGCTACGCCGGCACGCGCATCATCTTTGTCGACACCGAGCAGTCGAACTGGACCTGGGACCCGGTCGCGCAGGCCTATTACTGGCACCGCTTCTATTCGCACCAGCCGGACCTGAACTTCGACAACCCGCGCGTGATCCGCGCCGTGCTCAGCGCCATGCGCTGGTGGCTGGAACTGGGCGTGGATGGCCTGCGCCTGGACGCGGTGCCCTACCTGATCGAGCGCGAAGGCACCAGCAACGAAAATCTGCCGCAGACCCACGCGGTGCTCAAGCGCCTGCGCGCCGAGGTCGACGCCGCCTATCCGGGCCGCATGCTGCTGGCCGAGGCCAACCAGTGGCCGGAGGACGTGCAGCACTACTTCGGCGGCCGCTTCGCCGGCAGCGCGACGCCGGACGGCGCGCCCCAGATCGTCGGCGACGAATGCCACATGGCGTTCCACTTCCCGCTGATGCCGCGCATCTACATGGCGGTGGCACAGGAAGACCGCTTCCCGATCACCGACATCCTGCGCCAGACACCGGACATTCCGGCCAACTGCCAGTGGGCGGTGTTCCTGCGCAACCACGACGAGCTGACCCTGGAGATGGTCACCGAGATCGAGCGCGACTACCTGTGGAGCACGTATGCCTCGGACAAGCGCGCACGCCTGAATGTCGGCATCCGCCGTCGCCTGGCGCCGCTGGTCGAGCGCGACTTCTCGCGCATCGAGCTGCTGAACTCGCTGCTCCTGTCGATGCCCGGAACGCCGGTGATCTACTACGGCGACGAGATCGGCATGGGCGACAACATCTACCTGGGCGATCGCGACGGCGTGCGCACGCCGATGCAGTGGTCACCGGATCGCAACGGCGGCTTTTCGCGCGCCGACCCGGCGCGCCTGGTGCTGCCGCCGATCCAGGATCCGATCTACGGCTACCAGGCCAACAACGTCGAGACGCAGGACCGCGATCCGCACTCCCTGCTCAACTGGACGCGGCGCATGCTGGCCACGCGCAAGCAGTTCAAGGCGTTCGGCCGCGGCAGCATCAAGCTGCTGTCGCCCGCCAACCGCCGCATCGTCGCCTACCTGCGCCAGTACGATGCGGCCGACGCGCCGCCGGAACTGATCCTGTGCGTGGCCAACCTGTCGCGCGCGGCGCAGGCGGTGGAACTGGACCTGTCGCCGTTCGCCGGCAGCGTGCCGGTGGAGATGCTCGGGGGATCGGCGTTCCCGCCGATCGGGCAGCTGCCCTACCTGCTGACCCTGGCGCCCTACGGCTTCTACTGGTTCAAGCTGGCCGATCGCGCGCAGATGCCGGCCTGGTACCGCACGCCGCCCGAACCGCTGCCCGAGTACATCACCTTCGTGCTGCGCGGCCACCTCGCCGACCTGATGGACGAACTGCCGCGCCGGCGCCTGGAACGCGAGGTGCTGCCGGCCTACCTGCCGCTGCGCCGCTGGTTCGCATCCAAGCACCAGGCGCTGCGCGAGGTGCGCATCGAGCGGGCGATTCCCATCCCGCATCCGCAGATGGAGATGATGCTGCTGGAGCTGCACGTCGACACCGGCCAGGCGACCGAGCGCTACCTGCTGCCGCTGGGCCTGCTGGCGGAGACCTCGGTGATCAGCGCCCTGCCACAGCAGCTTGCGCTGGCGCGCGTGCGCCGCGGTGCGCGGGTCAGCCTGCTCACCGATGCGATGACCATCGATGCACTGGCGCGCACGCTGCTGAGCATGCTGCGCAGCGAGGCGCGCGTGCCGGTCGACGGCGGCGAACTGCGTTTTCTCCCCACCGCGCGACTGCTGGAGATGGACATCGGCGAGGCCGAGGTGCGCCGCATCGCGGCCGAGCAGTCGAACACCTCCCTGGTGGTCGGCGACCAGGCCATCGTCAAGCTGTTCCGCCGGCTCACGCGTGGACAGCACCCGGAGGCGGAGATGGGGCTGGCGCTGGCCCAGCGCGGCTTCCGCAACACGCCGGCCCTGCTCGGCCAGTTCCTGCAGGTCGAGCAGGACGGCACGCCGACCGTGTTCGGCATCGTCCAGCAGTTCATCGACAACCAGGGCGATGCCTGGAGCTGGGTGCAGAGCATCCTGCAGCGTGCGCAGCGCGACCTGGCCCTGGCCGGTCCCGAGGCCGGTGACGCCGCGGCCGGCGCGCTGGGTGAGCTGCTGATCTTCGCGCGCGTGCTCGGCGGACGGCTGGCGGAGATGCACCTGGCGCTGGCGCAACCGTCCGCGGATCCGGCCTTTGCCAGCGGTCCGATGCAGGCGTCCGACTGCGAGCATCTGGCGCAGCGCGTCACCGCACGCTTCGACGAGGCCTGCGCCGTGCTGCGCGAGGCGATCGGGACGCCGGGCGGCAGACTGCCCGCGGAGGCGGTCACCCTGGCCGCGCGGATGCTGGAGCGCGCGCCCGCGCTGGCTGCGCGCATCGGCGTGCTGGCGCAGCGTGCGCGCGGGAGCCGCCAGAGCCGTATCCACGGCGACCTGCACCTGGGGCAGGTACTGGTCGCCCAGGGCGACGCCTATTTCGTCGACTTCGAGGGTGAGCCGAGCCGCACGCTCGAGGAGCGCCGCGAGCCGGGCACGCCGCTGCGCGACGTCGCGGGCATGCTTCGCTCCTTCGACTACGCGGCGGCGGTGGCGGCACGCACGATGCCGGAGGATGGCGACGAGCGCGCGCGTGCGGCGCCGCTGGCGCTGTTCGAGGAATTCCGGCGGGCCGCCGGCCCGGCCTTCCTCGAGGGCTACCGCGCGGTGATCGAAGCCGACCCCGGGCCGGACGCGCCACCCGCGGAGGCCGGTGCACTCCTCGACCTGGCACTGCTCGACCTGGTGCTGCTGGAGCGGGCCTCGCACGAGATCGTCTACGAGGCGGCCAACCGGCCGGACTGGTTGACGGTGCCCTTGTCGAGCGCGCTGGCGCTGACCGGACGCCTGGCCGGAGAGCGGGATGGATAGCCCGCCGGCAGCCGACGTGCAGCTGAGCGCGGCGGCGGCGAGGGCAGCAGGCGCCGCTCGCGCGTGGCGCCCAGGATGTGGAAGACCAGGTCCGA
>CAMLNE010000204.1 GCA_946481265.1 uncultured Panacagrimonas sp.
CACGTCCTCAACGCACGGCCATCGCTCGATCCCCCTGTGAGAAATGCGCGCTAGGTTGCCGCGAGCAGGCGCGCGCTGGCGGAGGCTCACCGTCACCTCCGGGTTCATGCAAGGCCCCGCGACGCCGGCATTGCGAAACTGCATGACGCACAGCGCATGACCGCCGTCGCAGGATGGCCTGCGCAGCGCATCACCGGCTTGCACGGCCATGCTCGGCCCTGTCTCCCCCTGCCTTGACCGGTATGGTCAGGCCCCGAATTGTCGGGGCATGCGCCAGATCGTATTGTCCGGGCCTGCCCCGTCAACGGGAATGCGCAGGGTTTGCCTCGCCCGTCGACGCCTCGCGCGACGGCCTTTTCCAACGCTTCCTGATTCCGCAGATGACCATTCGACGCGCAGTGATCGTGGATATCGTCCGTTCCCCGTTCGGGCGCGGGCGCGAGGGCGGGCTCCTGTACGGCCTGCATCCGGTCGACCTCTACGCGCAGGTGCTGCAGGCGCTGGTGGCGCGTTGCGGGGTGGACCCCGGCCTGATCGAGGACGTCATCACCGGCTGCGTCGTGCAGGTCGGGGAACAGAGCGGAAACATCGGGCGGCATGCGGCGCTGGCCGCCGGCCTGCCGGAGTCGGTCGCGGCGGTCACGCTCGACCGCAAATGCGGCTCCGCGCAGCAGGCGGTCGATTTCGCGGCCCAGGGCGTGATGGCGGGCGCCTACGACATCGTCATCGCCGGTGGCGTGGAGATGATGAGCACGGTGCCCATGCGGACCAACCGCATGGGGAAGGACACCGACGGCCAGAACCTGCGGACGCGCTACCCAGGTGGGTTCATCCGCCAGGGGCTCTCCGCGGAGCTGATCGCCGCGAAATGGAGTCTGTCGCGCCAGGCGCAGGACGCGTTCGCGCTGCGTTCGCACCAGCGGGCCGCACAGGGCGAGGACCTCGATCTCACCACCTCCGCGATCGTTCCGGTCACCGTCCCCGGGCGCGAATCGCCGGCCACCCGCGACGAGGGACTGCGCCGCGACACCTCGCTCGAGAAGCTGGCCGGGCTCAAGACCGCGTTCGAGGACCCGGCTGCCCTGGAGAAGTATCCGCAGGTGCGATGGAGCGTGACCGCCGGCAACGCAAGCCAGGTCAGCGACGGGGCGGGCGCGGCGCTGATCATGGAGGAGGGCATGGCGCAACGCCTGGGGCTTCGACCGCTGGCCGCGGTGACGCACTTCGCGGTCTGCGGCGACGATCCCATCATGATGCTGACCGCCGTCATCCCGGCCACGAAGCGCCTGCTCGCCCGCTCCGGGATCGGACTCGGGCAGATCGATGCGTTCGAGGTGAACGAGGCCTTCGCCAGCGTGCCGCTGGCCTGGATCAAGGAACTCGGCGTCGACCCGGAGCGGGTCAATGTCTTCGGCGGGGCGATCGCGCTCGGCCATCCGGTCGGTGCCTCCGGCATGCGCCTGCTCGCCAACCTGATTGCGACCCTGCACCACGGCAAGGGGCGCTGGGGTCTGCAGACGATGTGCGAATCGGGGGGCATGGCCAATGCCACCCTGATCGAGAACCTTCGAGCCTAGGGCCTGGCGCCGGGTGGCGTGCCGTCCGCGGGACGCCCGCCGCCGTTGTGGCACGATCGATGTTGGTCCCGGCCTCCCCTCGATCCGGGGACGGGCCAGCGCTCCGGAGGCGTGATGAAGAGAATGCCGCGCTCGACGGCACCCGCAACGCGGTTGATTCGTTCCAAGCTGGCGCCGCCGCGCACGCCGCGCCACGTCGTGCAGCGACCGGGTGTCCTCGAGGCGCTCGACCTGGGATGCGGCCGGGTGCTCACGGTGGTGCAGGCGCCAGCCGGCTTCGGCAAGAGCACGGTGCTCACCGAGTGGCGCAACCGCCTGCTCCAGGGCGGCCGGATCGTGGCCTGGGTCACGCTCGACGAGGATGACAACGACCCGGCGCAGTTCGCCGCGTACCTGACGCGCGCGCTGGGCGAGGCGCTGGGCACGCTGGCCGACCATGCGCCCGAGTTCACCGCGGAGAGCGAGACCGCCTCGCCGAAGGTACGCCTGACGTCGGTGATCAACGCGCTCGATCCGATCGAGGCGGGCATCACCTTGATCCTCGACGACTACGACCGGATCCAGTCGTCCTCGATCCAGGACCTGCTGTCCTTCCTGCTGCTGCGGGCACCCGCCAACCTGAGCGTGGTGATCGCCACGCGCAGCGAGCCCGCGCTGCCGCTGGCCTATTTGCGCGCGCACGACGAACTGGTCGAGGTCGGTCCCGAGCGGCTGCGCTTCGACCTCAAGGACGCCCAGCGCTTCTTCGCCAGCGCCTCGCCGGTGACGCTCGACCCGTCGCAGTCGCGGGCCCTGCACGAGGCCACCGAGGGCTGGATCGCGGGGCTGCAGATCGCGTCGATCGCACTGCGCGGGCAGACCGATGCCGGCCAGCTCATCGCCGGCTTCTCGGGCAAGTTCAAGGCGGTCAACGCCTATCTCGGTGAAACGGTCCTGCCCAATCTCGAGGCGGACGTCGTCGACCTGCTGTTGCGCACCTCGATCCTGGAGCGCTTCAACGGCCCGCTGTGCGAGGCCGTGGCCGGCGTTCCGGCCGGTGAGGGCGCGTCGCGACTGCTGCAGCTGCACCAGCAGAACCTCTTTCTCCAGGCGCTGGACGACGAGAACCGCTGGTTCCGCTACCACGCCCTGTTCCGCGATTTCCTGCGGGCGGAACTGGAGCGGCGCCTGCCTGGCGAAGCGCCGCGCCTGCATGCGGCGGCGGCACGCTGGTTCGCGCAGGCCGGCTTCTGGTCCGAAGCGGTGCGCCACGCGCTTGCGGCGGACCGGCTGGACCTGGCGTCCGACTGGGTCGAGCGCTGCGCCATGCGCGAGGTGGAGGACACGCGGGTGCACGAGCTGCTCGCCTGGGTGCGCAAGCTGCCGCCGGACTCGGTCCGCACCCGGCGTCATCTGCGGGTGGCGATGGCCTGGGCCCTGATGCTGACCTTGCAGCTCGACGAGGCGATGGCCATCGTCGACGACCTGTCGCAGCAGCCGCGCGGGCGCAGCGCGCGGGCGGCCGCGCTGGACACCGAGCTGCTGGCACTGCGCTTCTGCATCATCGCGCTGAGGGACCAGACCGCCGCGGCGCTGCCCATCGGCGAGCAGTGCCTGGCGCGGCTGGAGACGATCCGCCACGACCACGAGCATTCGTCGCTCGCGATCCAGGCGTTCCTCAACGGCCTGACGCATTGCTACCAGAAGGCGGGACGCATCGACGAGGCGCGCGCGATGCAGGCGCCCGGTCGCTATCCCACGCTGCGCGATCCCTCGCGCAACCTGGTCACGCAGTCGTATCGCGCGATCCTGCTGGCCGCCTGCGACCTGCGCGAAGCCCGGCTCCACCAGGGCGCGCGCGAGATGCGCGAGGCGCTGCGCCTGACCGAGTCGCACGCCGGCAGCCGCTCGGCGGCGGCGACGATGATCGCCTGCTCGCTGGCGGCCGTTCACTACGAGTGGAACGAACTGGACAAGGCCGACGAGCTGCTTGCCGATCGTTTCGACATCGTCGACGAGGCCTGCTACCTGGATTCGGTGCGCCTGGCCTACCTCACCCGTGCCCGCGTGGCCGCCGTGCGCGGCGACGACGAGGGCGCGCATTCGATCCTGGACCGGGCGGAACTGATCGCCTCGCGTCGCGCGTGGACGCGCCTGAGCGCCGTGGTCCTGGCCGAGCGCGTGCGCCTGTGGCTGCAGGCCGGCCGGCCGCTGGAGGCCGAGGCGGCACTGCAGCGGCTCGAGCGCGCGACGCCCGCGACCGCCCCGGCGGTGCCGAGCGCGGCATCCGAGACCTGGCGTGTCCGCGGCCTTGCACGTGCGCGCTGGCTGCTCCATCTCGGCCAGCACGCCGAGGCCGTGGCGATCCTGCGCGAGGTCCTTGCCGATGAGGATCCGGTGCGCAGTCCCTATCCCTGCGTGCGCGTGCGCGTGATGCTGTCGGTGGCGCTCGAACAGGCGGGGCAGGTCGAGGCGGCGCGCCGGGAAGTGGGCGCGCTGCTCGGCATCGGCGAGCTGTCCGGCATCGTGCGTTCGATCGCGGACGAGGGCGCACCCATCGCTGCACTGGTGCTGCAGGAGCTGGGCGCGGACGACACCGGCAAGGCGGCGCCGGCCTGGCGCGCCATGCTGCGTCAGGCGCTGGGCGGCCCGCGCGCTTCACCCGCCGCACCGGCACCGCCCGCGGCCCGCGCATCGTCGCGCGCGGACGAGCCGCTGATCGAGCCGCTGATCGAGCCGCTCAGTGCGCGCGAGCGCGACGTGCTGTCGCTGATCGCGCGTGGCCTGTCGAACGAACAGGCGGCGCGCGCACTGCGGCTGGGCACGGAAACGGTCAAGTGGCATCTGAAGAACGTGTACGGAAAGCTCGGCGTCTCGCGGCGCACGCTGGCCATCCACCGCGCGCGCAAGCTCGACCTGATCCACGATCGCGAAGACTGATCGGCAGCCCCCCGTTCGGGGGTTCGATCGATTCCGCTCCGGATACACCCTCTGTCGACCCGGGCCCCGTCCGGGAACTCTCTCCGTACCGCGACGGAGATGTCCCGGACGGCGTCCGGACTGCGGTGACGGTGACGAAAAGACGTCCGGCGAAGCGTGCAAGGAGACAGCCAATGTGGGTCGAGACACTCAAGGGACTGCTCGAGAACCAGGTGGCCATTGTCACCGGTGCGGGGCAGGGCGCAGGACGCCGCATGGCGCTGGCGCTGGCGGACGCTGGCTGCAAGGTGGCCGTGCTCGACCTCGACTATCCGGCGGTGCAGCAGGTCGCGCGGACGATCGCCGAGCGTGGCGGAACCGCCTGGGCCCACCGCCTGGACGTCACCGATTCCGACGCCTGCGCGGAAGCCGCTGATCTGTCGCAGACCGAGTTGGGCCCGGCCGCGATCCTGGTCAACAACGCCGGCATCTTCCTGCGTGGCGGGCTCGAGGAGGCGGACTTCGCCGAGAACTGGACGCGCACGCAGCGGGTGAATGTCGAAGGCTGCCTGCACATGGTGCGCGCGTTCCTGCCGCAGCTGCGCAGCACGCGCGGCCGCGTCATCAACCTGGGCTCGGTCGGGTCCTTCGTGGCGGCACGCTCCGCGGCGGCGTACGTCTCCAGCAAGGGTGCCCTGCTGCAGCTGACGCGGGCGTTGGCGGCGGAGCTGGGCCCCGACGGCATCCGCGTCAACGGGATCGCGCCCGGACGCATGGTCACGCGCATGACCGACAGCTACCGCGATGATCCGGCCAGCAAGGCGGCCTACTTCGCGCGTACGCCGCTGGGCCGCTACGCCGAGACCGAAGACCTGGTCGGCCCGCTGCTGTTCCTGGCCTCGCCGATGTCGGCCTATGTCACCGGCGTGATGCTGCCGGTGGACGGCGGCTTCCTGGCGGTGTGAGCGGGGTCGAGCCTTCGTCGCCGTGCCAGGCGCTCGGGTCATCCGAGGCGATGGCGTGACGCTGGAATGTTCCGGCCAAAGCTGGGAGGGTCGGCCTCGACAAGACGTTCCCGGCCCGCGCCCGCGCGGTCCGCGTATCGGCCGCGAAGGATCGCCCGCAGGATATTCACCAGACACAGGGGCCAGGAGCGGCGTACACACGATCCGGTCCGCTCCACGCTGCGGCGCGTCCGGGATGACGCACCGCTGAACGCAACAGGAGAGTCCCATGCAATTCGGCATCTTCTTCGAACTGCAGCTGCCACGCCCGTGGAAGGCCGGCGACGAGCTCGAGCTCGTGCGCAACGCGCTCGACCAGGTGGAGATCGCCGACCGCATCGGCATCGACTACCTGTGGGCCGTCGAGCACCACTTCCTCGAGGAGTATTCGCATTGCTCGTCGCCCGAGGTGTTCCTCGCGGCCGCGGCGGCGCGCACCCGGCGCATCCGCATCGGTCACGGGATCCGCCAGGTCATCGCCAACTACAACCATCCGGCGCGCACGGCCGAGGGCATCGCGATGCTGGACCTGGTATCGGGCGGCCGGGTCGACTTCGGGATCGGCGAAGGTGCCACCCGCCTGGAGCTGCAGGGGTTCAACATCCCGGCCAAGCACAAGCGCGCGATGTCGCTGGAGGCAGCCGAGCAGATCGCGAACATGATGGTGATGTCGCCGTACCCGGGCTTCCAGGGCCAGTCGTTCTCGATGCCGTGCCGCGACGTGCTGCCCAAGCCGGTCCAGAAGCCGCATCCGCCGATGTGGATGGCGTGCACCAACCGCGACACCATCCGCGTGGCCGCGAGCCACGGGCTCGGCGCGCTCGCGTTCTCTTTCGTCGATCCGGAAGAGGCCAGGACCTGGAGCCGCATCTACTACGACACGATCAAGAGCGAGCAATGCGTGCCGCTGGGGCACAGCGTGAACGCCAACATCGCCATGGTGTCGCCGTTCTCAATCCATCCCGACCGCGCGGAGGCCGTGCGCCGCGGCCAGGAGAACTTCGAGTTTTTCACCTACGCCATCTCGGCGCTGGTGACCCAGGACTCGGTGCCCGGTCGCAGCCGCCTATGGGAGGACTTCCAGCGCAAGCGCGGCGATCGCGGTTCGCAGCAGCTGGCGGCGGCGAGCAACGAGACGGCCAACCTGTTCCTTAATTCGCCCGGCATCGGCACGCCCGAGGATTTCGAGCAGCACGTCGCGCGGTTCGAGGAGGCGGGCGTCGACCAGCTGGTGTTGCTGCAGCAGGCGGGGCGCAATCCGCACAGCGAGATCTGCGAGTCGCTTGAGCTGCTGGCCCGGACCGTGCTGCCGCGCGCCCGCGAACGCGCGGCGCAGCGGGCCGCACGCAAGGCCGCCGAACTGGCGCCCCATATCGACGCGGCGATGGCACGCAAGAAAAGGATGAAGCCGCTGGCGGACGCCGAGATCCCCACGGTGCAGGCCTCCGCCGTGTCGGTGTCGATGACCGAGAAGCGGGGATAGCGACCTGCCCGGGCAGGACCTCGCGTCCTGCCCGCCGCTGGCACCACGTGACCGCCTGACTTTCGGCCAGGAGCGGTCGCGGCGCCGACGGTCTCAGAGGTCGTCGAAGTACGGTGGCGCGAGGATGCTGCGAGGGTGGTTGAGGAAGATGCGCTCCTGGTGCGCCGGGTGCCCGGGGTCCAGGTCCGCAAACCACCTGCGCATCTCCTCGACCGGCGTATGGCGGTTGGTGGGATGCCACGTCTCGTCGACCGGCGCGAAGCAGCGGGTCCCGCTGGAGCCCGACGCGATGCGCTCGCACACGATCTCCAGCATGCGCAGGCAATCCGCGACGCTGCGTTCGAAGACCTGCTGGATCGATGCGCCTGACGGCACCTCCCAGCGTTCGACCAGGTAGATGGGACCGTGATCGATCTGCTCGTCGATCTCGTGCACCGTCGTGCCGTGATGGGTGCGGGTGCTGCGGTCGACCACCGGCTGGCACCAGCAGCCCCAGCAACCGCCATGCTCCGGCGGGGAGGGGTGGATGTTGATCGCACCCAGCCGTGCCCGCGCAAGATGGTGCGGCTTGAGGATGATGCCGTTGACGTGGGAGATGATGAGGTTGTAGTCGGTCCGCTCGATCCGGGCCAGCACGTCCGGCTTGGTCGACCGGTTTCCCATTTCCCAGAAGATGACCGTGCAGTGGTCGAAATGCCGGGCCGCAATGGCAGCGACCTGCTCTTCGGAGCCCGGGATCGAGGTCAGCAGGAGCACGCGGTATTCAGTGTTCACGATCGGAAACCTTCTCCAGGAGCGACGGCGTTCGCGCGCCGGCCACGATCGGAATGGCGTCGACAGGCCCTAGGGCCTGTTAACACTATTTCGGTCGCTGCGGCGGAGGTCGCTTTGGCGCAGC